>JAJYJD010000250.1 GCA_021789755.1 Bacteroidota bacterium | reverse complement strand
CCGAAAACTTCTACACGGACTCTCTCGCCATTCCTTTTGACGGCGGTGAAATCATATTTGATGGATTCCGCTTCGCCGTCGATCCTTTTCCTGATGTTATCCATTACGGCCTGGTGGTCTTCAGGTGCAACCGTATCAAGCACCGACGGCATCGCCATGAACTCCGCAGCGGTATAGTGGTACATCTTCGACATCGCCGGATTGGTATATACGAACCGTCCGTCCTGAATGATATAAACACCGACTAGGGACGATTCGACAAGTGTCCGGAATTTCTCTTCGCTTTCGCGAATTGCCGCCTCGGCCCTTGTCATATCTGTCAGGAGAGTCGCATTCTCGAGCGCGACTGATGCGCTGGCCGCCAGGCCCTCGAGCATCTCCACATCGTCCTCGGTGAAGGGACGCCTGTCAATACTGTTATGTATCGCGAACGCTCCCAGCACTTCCCCCTTTCGGCTGATGATCGGCACATCGATTACATTATAGATCCCGAATTTCTCGTGAAGCTCACGAATTACAAGGGGGTCTCTTTCGGGTTCGTTGGTGATTCTGGACCGCTTGGCAGTATATGCAAACCCCGGGGTCCCCTGGCCTGGCGCGAACCTGACGTCGATCGGCATGACATCACCGGATCTGAAATATTCCCGGAAAACCAGAATGCCTTCTTCGAGCAGGCCGACTGTGCCCGAGGTTGCGCCTACAAGCTCGATCCCCGACAGTACCAGGGTACGCAATATATCGCTCACGTTAAGAACGGCGTTTATCTTCACGGAGGCTGTCGACAGTATCTTCAATTGGCGGTTTCGCTGCGCGATCGCCTTCTCCGCCTTCTTCCGTTCCGTCAGGTCGCGGGCCGTCGAAAGAAGCACCGGCTTCCCTTCGAACAGTACGGCACGACTGCGCACTTCCACCGGAATCTGGGTTCCGTCTTTTCTGAGATGAAGCGACTCGAACGTGATGTCTTTCTCCAAAAACGCCTGACGAACCCGGCTTCCCGTCCTGCTGTGGACCTGGGGCGGGATGATCTTCTCAATGCTTTGCCCTATAATTTCGCCGCGCGTGTAGCCGAGCTTTTCGCACCCCGCTTCGTTCACCTGCATGAACTTCCCGTTCTCGTCAATCATGAAAAACTCGTCGGCAGAACTTTCAAAGAGGAATCGGTAGCGATTCTCGCTTGATGCGACCGCTTCATTTGCGGCAGTCAACTCGGTGAGATCGATGAGTATTCCTCTCAGTCCGACGACCTTCGAATCTCTCATTATCGGCCCCACGGAGACGAGAGTGGGAAAGGTCACTCCGTCTTTCCCTACCATGTCGAAGCGCTCCGGTTCGCCCGGTGCTCCCTTGAATACTTGTTCGATCCCTTTCACAGCTCTCTCCCGTTCGGCAGGAGCGACGAAGTCAAGGAGACTCAATCCGTGTTTATATTCCTCCTCGCTGAGGCCGAACACTTCGAGACACGCCCGGTTGGCAAAACTGACTGTCCTCGATTCGTCGATTTCGAATACCGGCTGCGGCAGAAAATCAGCCAGTTCCTTGAATCTCGTCTCACTACGCCGGATTTCGTCCAGGGTTCTTTTCCGCTCCGTTATGTCCTGTGCAGCACCGTATATCCTGACCACCCGTTTGGCAGACGAGTCCTTCACCGGACTCGCCGAATCGCGAAGCCAGACCAATTCTCCAGAGCGGGTCAAAAACCTGAATTCGGCAACGTCGAACTCTCCGCCTACAACCTTCCTGATATGCTCGGTGACTGCGGGCAAGTCCGCCGTGTACACCATACTCTGCCATCCGCCACGCCTGGTCACTTCTGCCTGAGTGAATCCGAATTTCCGCTCGAATGATTCCGATAACCATTCTCCCTCGAGCTTTCCTTCTCCGGTCACGTTGAACACATAGGCATAGTCGGAAATCAGGTTGGAGATAATCCTGTATCTTTCTTCGCTCTGACGAAGCGCAAGCTGTTCCCTGTCGAGCTTCGCCTTCTGGACAACGTTTTCAAGGACCGCCGGCAAGCGCAGATGGAAAGACTCGGCCTTGACGATGTAATCGCTGGCGCCGATTTTCATCGTGAGTGCCGCTGTCTCCTGATCGCCCTGACCGGCAATCACGACGATCGGAATATCCAAACCCCGGGCCACTCTGATTTCCTTGATCAACTCGAGCAAATTCATCCCCGGCAGCTCGTAGTCCAGCAGAATAGCCTCGAAACCGATTTCCTTGCGGGAGATTCTCGCGATTATGTCGGCAGCGGTGGTTACCACTTCCAGCCGAATATGGATCGCCTTCTGTCTCAAGTAATCTTCGACGAGCTTCATGTCCGCCGACTTCCGTCCGGCATAGAGAACCCGCATTCTGCTCACGCCCCTGTGGAGAGTCCGGTCTCTGCTTTCGAGATTCCGCGCGAGAATCGAGGGAAGCTGTCTGTAATGCTTCCCGGACTTCACGACGTAATCATCGGCGCCGGCTTTCAGAGCACCCACGGCAATGTCCTCATCACCAAAGGCTGTCAGTACTATCACACAAATAGGAAGCTCTTTCTCCCTTATCTCCGAAAGCACGGATATCCCATCCCCGTCGGGGAGTCGAAGGTCCAGCAACACAGCGTCGAATGACGGATTCTGTCTCAGCTTCACAAAGGCCTCCTCACATGAAGAGGCAACATCAACCCAGACGTCGGCCCCTGCCTTTTTCAACTCACGCCTGGCAAGATTGACATCTGCCGGATTGTCTTCGACGTACAAGACTCTCATTGCAGGATGATCTCGGGCATTTCCCCCTTACACCAACCCGCCGCGGGGCAATTTCTTACGCGATATACCAGTTTTCTCCGGTCGATCCGACACCCAGGTCTTCCTGCACAGATAAATGTCTTCGCTTTCACCTCGGGAGAGGTTGAAGTCAAATTCTGAGCCGAATCATGCGGTCCTGAGACCCGGTAGTGAAAGAGCACGTGAGTTTATCTTCTCCTAATTTTCGAATGAGACGCGCCGAAATCAATGGAGCAGATTTCATTGATTTTATGCAATCCTCGACTGATTTTCAACTAGCCGGTTAAAGACCTCCGGCTTGCAGCCCCTCATGCCGACGCCGGTTATCTGCTGAAGCACAATTCCGGATGCTTTCGCAGCTCGAACAGCTGCTCAATTTTGAGAATCTCAATCCGTGTATGGATTTTCAACGGAATGTGATAGGAAGCACGAAGTAGAACGGACGAAGGGTTATGCAGTGTACCGCCTTCGCCCGAAAATGGGAACCATGGCAATCCCCGCCAGGAACCCGCCGACATGCGCCCACCACGCGATGCCACCGGAAGTGTCGACATCGATCGACTGGATTCCGCTGACAAACTGCATTATGAACCAGAATCCGATAAAAAGAATTGCCGAGATATCGATGATATCGAAGAAGAAAAAGATGGGGAGGAGAGTCACGATCTTCGCGCGAGGGAACATGACGAGGTAAGCGCCGAGCACACCCGATATCGCTCCACTCGCTCCAATGGTCGGGATGGAAGAGGACGCGGAAAGGTAAACTTGCAATGCCGCCGCCGCCAGTCCGCTCACCAGATAAAACAGCAGATACTTTCGATGACCGAGCCGGCCTTCGACGTTGTCTCCGAATATGAAGAGGAACCACATATTCCCGATGATGTGGAGCCAGCCGCCATGAATAAACATGGAGGTGAAAAACGGCACATACCGCGTTATAATGTGCGTATGTTGCGCGACCATCTCGAAATACCTGCTGGGAACAAGGCCGTACTTGACGAAGAAAGCGTCCAGACCCTTGCCGAGAGATAGCTCGTAGAAAAAAACCGCCGCGTTCGCGGCAATGAGCAGGTAATTCACGAAGGGGATGCCGTAAGACGGGCTCTTGTCTTTGAGCGGGATCATGCCTTATCGATTTTATACAGCCTGTTGAGAACCGTGGCGGGGTGGACCACTTCCACGTCCATGCCGTCGTTCTTAACACCTGCCGCGATCTGTGCCATGCAACCCGGGTTTCCAGTGATCACCATTTTCGCGCCGGTCTGTCCGATGTTGCCTAATTTTCTTTCGAGCAGTTTTGAAGCATCATCGTAATGAGTCACGTTGTAGATACCCGCACTCCCGCAGCACCATGTTGCCTCGTTCAATTCGTGGTAATTATCTCCGGCGATTTCATTCACTATCGCTCTCGGTTGCACGCTGATCTTCTGCGTGTGAACCAGGTGACATGGCTCATGGTAGGTGACCGGAACTCCGAGTTTCGTCCGCGGCTTCCTGAACCCGGTTTCAAAAAGAAACTCAGAAAACTCCTTCACTTTTGCACTGAATTCCTTTGCTCTTCCGCAGTATTGCGGATCGTCCTCGAGAAGTTTGCCATACTCCTTCATAAAAGCAGCGCAGCCCGCGGAGTTGACGACATAGTAGGCCGCGCCTGTCTTCTCGAAGGCGTGGATGTTTTTCGCCGCCAGAGATTTCGCCGCTTCGACATCGCCGGAGTGGCCGTTGACGGAACCACAGCATACCTGCGCGTGCGGGACCGCGACACGCCAGCCGTTCTCTGCGAGAACTTCGACCGTATCTACGTTGACATCCGCATAGATCGCATCCATGATACAGCCGGTGAGCACCGCCACCGTCCCGCGTGTTTCGTGCCTCGGCTCGACTTCTTCAGGCAGAATATCGATGGAAAACTTTCTTGAAAGTCGCGGCAACAGCCGGGCACGATTGAAGATCCAGCGGGGGAAGCGTTTTGAAAACATGAGCACGACCTTCTCCGCGCCGCTCTTCTGGTAGAATCTCAGCATTGCCGCGGCTATTCGCAGGCCGTTCTTCCCCGCGAAGATTTTTTTAAGAATGAACCGCTTCGCACTGAAACCTTTCTCCCCCGATTCGATGAATATCCGGGCTGATTCGACCAACTCGCCGTATTTCACCCCGGCAGGACATGCCGTCTGACACGCCTGGCAGTCGAGACAGAATTCCATTTCGTATTTGAACGTCTGCGACACGGGTAACGTCCCATCCATTACACTCTTCATGAGCCGGATCCGTCCACGTGGTGAGCTTCTCTCCAATCCAGTGAGGGCGTATGTCGGACATACCGGCAGGCACAACCCGCAGTGCATGCACTGCGTCAGCAGGTCGTCGGAAATTTCTGTCATCCGTCTTTCTCCATCTGTAAACACCGAATGACAGACTTTTTGTAAGAATTGCTTGCTGTCATCAGAAATAAGCCTCGGAGGGATTGTCCATCTTCGCCGTCATCCTTTCGATTTGCTCCCTGCTCTTCGGCAGCGCCCCTTCGCAGCGCGGACTTACAGAGATAATCTTGCCCGGGTTCAGCACAAAATTGGGATCGAGCATCTCCTTCGTAGTCCTCATGAGGCGAATAAAGGGTGTGTCGTAAAGCGACTCGAGGAATTTCCGTTTCGCGAGGCCGACGCCGTGCTCGCCCGTTATCGTTCCGCCGAGATCGACTGCCTTCCGGAATATCTCCTCAAAGGCGTCTTCGGTACGCTTTATTTC
>JAJYJD010000013.1 GCA_021789755.1 Bacteroidota bacterium | reverse complement strand
AGAGCGAGGCCCGGGCGATGGATATTCTTGTCGATGATGAGTTTCGCGAAGCCTATATCGCCGTTTATCGGCTGGAGCTTCGTCTTTTCGTGCATCGTTTTATAGAGTTCGCCGACGCTTACGTTTTTCCGCCTTATTTCCTTTGTATCCCAAATACGTGATGCCATGACACTAAAAATATATGAAGAAAACGGCCCAATTGCACGCGAGGAGCCCGACCGAAATGCGAATGAACTGGAGCCTTGCGCCGCAGCTTCACAAGCTCAAGACCTGCCCGTTGCGGGGTCGACCATGCGAGGAAATGGAAGGCAAATCTTAGAAATGCGCGCGAATTTTTTCGTAATCCAAATGGGTCCCGATCCAATACCACGTGACCTTATCTCACCCTCTGAGACAAAGCGTCCTCCGCTATTTACCTATCCTTGTGGACCAGGTCTATTCTTCTTGATAGACTTTATTGAACTGAAGACTCCCATGAAACGAACGTTACACGTACATCAGCAATCCAGTGGATCATTTGTACATGATGCACACCTCGAATAAAATCCTTCGATACGATATTTCTGCCTGCTCGCCGGAAGTTTTCTTGAGACTCGGTGGACTCGAACTAGCCCTGAGTCTTCGGATGAGCAACAAAATCGCCATGGGCTCTGATAACAGGACGCTGTTCGTTAGCGTGAGCGGGGATGTAAAAGACCCGGATGGCAGATGGGTTGACCTTTTGAAGTCTACGATCCACTCCGCCGGGAACGCGGCGGCACTTGCGAATGCAATCAAGAAGCCCGGTGTACACGAAGTGCGGTCCGACGGTTCTCGTCCAGCAGGTGGCGTCTACACCTGTCCTCTCACTGCACCCGGCGTAAACCAGGTTAAGAAGATGTCTCTCGTCAAGTGAGCTATCAACCGCTAGAAACCGATATCGAAAGAAAGCCCCGCGGTCTCGCGGGGCTTTCTTTAATTCATTGCCTCTGGTTCGTACGGACGGCACTTTGCGGCGTCCTGCCCTCGTGCTTTATTTTCTGTTTGAACTTCACCAGCTGTTTCTCAAGTTTATCTACTGCCTTGTCGACGGCCTTGAAGTAATCATCGGTCGTCTCCACCGCCTTAAGCACCTTGTCGTGAACCGAGAGTTTTATTTCTACCATTTTGTCCGTGCCGTTAGGTTTGGAGTGCTCATTGAGAAAAACCACGTCGCAATGGACGACTCCGTCGAAGAATCTGTTTAACTTAGAGACCTTATTCTCAGCATAAGTTTTCAAAGCCGGTTCGGCCTTGAAATGTCTGGAAGTGATGCTGATGTTCATAAGATTCCTCCATTTAGTTTTTGTGTGCGCTCCGACTGGGTCGGAATTTATCTTGCGTATCCGCGAACCGGCCGCGAATCCACCGCGGATCCCCGAAGCCTGCCTCACGCCGTTAGTTGAACCTTTCCTAAGGGTTCCTTCACTTTGGCGAATGCCGCGCGTTGAAATACTCTCAACTGCCTGACTTCTGTGTGCCTGCCCGCGGATGAGCATTCTTGTACACCTTCTTAAGCTGTTCAACCGATAAGTGTGTGTAAACCTGTGTTGTCGAAAGACTCTCGTGTCCGAGGAGCTGCCTGACTGCCTCCAGATCAGCACCGTGGTTTAGGAGGTGTGTCGCAAACGAGTGACGCAGAGTATGCGGTCCTTTTCGCTCGACGCCTGATACTTCCCGGATTCGCTTCGCAACGATGCGGTAAACCGAAGCGGGGATTATCCTCTTCCCGTTTGAAGAGATGAAAACAGCACGCTCGTCTGCACTCTGCACGGAGACGCTGTCTCTCGTTTTCAGATAACTGCGCACCGCGTCGATCGCCCTGTCGATCACCGGTATGACTCTTTGCTTTCTCCTCTTGCCCAGGACCCTGACCGTATGTCCGTCGAAATCTATGTCCCCGAAATTCAGGCCGCATAGCTCGCTGACGCGCATGCCGGTGCCGTAGAGAAGCTCGAGGATAGCCCTGTCGCGATAATCGGCCGCGGTATTTGCCGGGACGCTCAGTATCTTCCGTATTCCCTCTTCCTCGACGAAAACCGGGATAGCCTTCTTGGCTTTGGGGGTGCTGATATACCCTGTAAAGTCGCGGTCCAGGAATTCGAATTTGACGAGATACCTGGCAAAAGACCTTATACTGGAGAGTTTCTTCCGAACGGTGCGCCTGTCGTTCCCGCGCTTGTCGAGCTCGACGAGAAACGCACGCACGCTCTCGCCTTCAGAAAGGCCGTCGGGCGAGAGATCCCTGCCTCCCGAGTATTCGAACAAAAAGTTATTGAATTCCCTTAGAGACTGCTCGTATGTGACGAGAGTCTTCTCCGATGCGTTTCTTTCTTTCCTCAGGTAATCGAGGAAAGAATCTACCAACTCACGGACGGTTTGATTCACTTTGCTGCAACTTCGACCTTTCCACTTGTGTCAGGAGTGGCTACCGGTTTGGTTTCAGCCTGCCCGCCGACGCTCTCCGAGCCCGCGCGGGGCTGTGCCTCTTCGGGTGAGAATTCGCTCTCGCACTTTGGGCACTTGTAGTAATTTCCTTTAGCCTTGCTGTACTTCGCTAGAATAAAAGGCGAGTCTCCGAGCGGACACGGGATGTTGACCGGCTTGTCCCATGTCGCGTAATGGCAATTCGGGTAATTCGTGCAGCCGTAGAAGATTCTCTTTTTGCGCGTGAAGCGCTGCGCGAGCTCGCCTTTGCCGCATTCAGGGCACTTGACGCCCGTAGTAATACTCTTCGTGTACTTGCAGGCCGGATAGTTCGAGCATCCTATGAACTTCCCGAACCTGCTGTTCTTGTAAATGAGATCGCTGCCGCACTCCGGGCACTTGTCGCCCGTCGGGCGGTTGTTGTCGTCGTGCGCATCGATCGGCTTGGTGTTCTTGCATTCCGGATATTTGCTGCAAGCTAAAAATCTTCCGCGGCGGCTCCACTTGATAACCATCGGTGAGCCGCAGACATCGCACGCGACCTGCTGGCCGTCGACGGTTGACTTTATCTCTTCAATTTTCCCTTCGACTTTCTTCACAGCCTTGTCGAACGGGTTATAGAAATCGTTCATCACATCGAGATACTTCTTGCCGCCGCTTGCGATCTCGTCGAGCTCCGATTCCATCTCGGCCGTGAACTTCACTCCGAAAAATTCCGGAAGATTGGCCGAAAGGATCTTGTTGACGTTCATCCCGAGGTCGGTTGCGTACAACCTTCTCTCTTTCAGCTCGACGTATCCCCTGTCTTCAATTGTGGAAACAATCGAGGAATACGTGCTCGGTCTCCCGATTCCGAGCGATTCCAGCTCTTTGACAAGACTGCTCTCGGAGTAGCGCGCGGGCGGCTTCGTGAAATGCTGGCGCGTCAAAACATCCTCCAGGTCGACCGCCTCTCCTTCCTTCAACGTCGCGGGTAGCTTGAACCTCTGCAGCTCGTCGCTGTCCTCGTCCGGCTTCGACATGTCTGCGTCTTCGACAGTTACGTCATAGACCTGCAGGAATCCGGCGAACTTCACATGAGAGTCGGTCGCTCTGAACACGAAGTTCTCGCCGTCTGCTGCTTCCGCAGGCACACCTTCCACCGTTACCGTGATTTGATCGTACACTGCCGGGTTCATTTGCGAAGCGATGAATCTTTTCCAGATCAGATCATATAATAGGAACATTTCCCGCGGAAGATGCTTTTTCACCTGATCCGGGCGGTATTCTACGTGCGCCGGGCGTATCGCCTCGTGCGCATCCTGCGAAGCCTTCGCCTTCTTGAAATGTCTCGCTTCTTTCGGCAGAAACTCATGGCCGAATTCAGACTTGATGTAGCCTCTCGCGGCTTCGATCGCCTCTTCGCTGATCCTTGTCGAATCGGTTCTCATGTATGTTATCAGACCGACGCGTCCTTCGGGACCAAGATCCACGCCTTCGTAGAGCTGCTGTGCGAGCATCATTGTGCGTTTCGGCGAAAAACCGAGCCGTGTCGATGCAGCCTGCTGCAGTGTGCTTGTGATAAAAGGAGGTGCAGGATTTCTCTTCTGTTCCTTCCGTAGGATCGAAGTTATGGCATACTTTGCGGTCTTTATGCTTGCGACGAAGTTCTCGGCTTCCTCCCGGTTCCCGATGAAAAATTCCTTCTTAGACCGGTCCTTCCCGTTCGCGCTGCCCTGCGGATCTTTCAGGTCTTTTCCCGAAATTGAGTAGAGCTTTGCCTCAAATTCTTCAGCCCGATCGGTTTTAAATTTTCCCAGCACCGACCAGTATTCTATCGGAGAAAAATCCTTGATCTCGATTTCACGCTCGCAGACGAGTTTCAGCGCCACAGATTGCACCCTTCCCGCCGAAAGGCCAGGGTAGACGGCTTTCCAAATGAGGGGGCTTACTTTGTAGCCTACCAGCCTGTCCATAACCCGGCGTGCCTGCTGCGCATAAACAAGGTGAGAATCGATTTTCAGGGGTTTTTCCATTGCCTTGGAAATGCCCGACTGGGTGATTTCGGTGAATAGTACTCGGTAAACCTTGTCCGAAGACATCTTCAGTTCCTCGGCGATATGCTGGGCGATCGCTTCGCCCTCGCGGTCCGGGTCGGTTGCTATGAAGACCTGCTGCGCTTTCTCCGATAGATCCTTGAGCTTCTTGATGACTTCGCTCTTGCCGCGGATGGTCTTGTATTCCGGCTCGAACCCTTTCTCGACATCCACGCCAAGTTTGCTCTTGGGCAGATCTTTTATGTGGCCCACCGAAGCCTCGACCACGTAGTCACTTCCGAGGTAACGATTTATAGTTTTAGCTTTTGATGGCGATTCGACAATTACGAGTTTTTTTGCCATTTGAGAATTCTGCCGATCTTTTTAAAGAATGTGCTGTAGCTTCAGGTTATCTGAGGTTCAGTTTATGGTGTCGGAGCTGTTGAGCATTATCCTGCTTCCCGGCTTGCCGGGTGAATTATATTCGAAAAAGACGCTTGCGACGATTGATTTCACTTCGTTCCGGTCTATGATATTGGAGCCTGACATCAACGAGCGCTCGATTATGTTTTCCATATCGAGCTGATCGATAAGACCCAGCTCGTACATTTCGATGAGAAATCCGCGGGCTTCTTTCGTCATTATCTGGCGCTCCGCTTCGTGGAAGATCCTGTAAGATCTTGCACGAGAGCCGTTCAGCCGTTTCAGCGGTTCGCGCACATTCATTTTGTCGTAGATCCAACTCAGCGCCGTCGAGATTTCCGTCTGGCTGTAACCGCTCTCCGTCAACTTCGAGACGTCGACTTTGGAAATATCTTTCGTTTGACGGATTTCCCTCATAAGTACGACTATCAGTTCGATGATCTTTTCCTGCATCTCCCTTGTATCCTCAAGACAAATATATGTTGAAAAGTTCCAAAGTCAAGCTATCGCGTGCTCGGTCCGGCAGAAAACCGCTCAATATAGATGTTTTCGCGTCTTCTCATGCGCAACTTTTCCGAGCGCGTCTTGTCTTCCCAGCCCGTCAGATGCAGAATCCCGTGTACGATCAGTCTCAGCACTTCGCTGTCTAGAGATACCTTGTAGCGCCTCGCTTGCGCCCGAGCCCGATCCATGCTGACGTAAATCTCCCCTTCAATATTTCCGCCCGCGTTGAGATCGAAAGATATAACGTCGGTTTTATAGTTATGATTCAAGAATTTCTTGTTCACATCCAGGAGGTAGTCATCGTCGACCAGCACGACGTTAATGCTGTCGGCCTTTTTATCTTCATTATGTACGATTTCCCGGGCGAGCGCAGAGAGTCTGCCGCGCTCGATCTTCGGTGCGAGGGTATGGTTCACGAACAAACTGACTTTCACTTAATGCTGGTCTCCGCGAGAGAGAGAGCTATGCTGCTCAACATGACTTCCGGTCCGAGCCTGGTGAAATCGCCAGACAGGACACTCTTGTCGACGTTGGCATACAGTGAGCAGCCCGCCTCGCGTTCGACGATCAACCCGCTGATCTTTCCATCCGCCTCCGAGTAGAATGTGACTTCTCCGAGAAGCTCGGAGGCCAGGTAGCCTGTGCATTGATGCAGCTGAAGATGGGAGTTGATTGTGTAGACAGAGATAAGGTTCCCTTTACGTTTGCCGGTCTTAAGAGATGGGTATATTTCTATGGCGAGTTTGCGCTTGGATTTCTTATCAAAGAGATCGAACCTGTAAAAATTGGCTTGTTTAAGGCCCTTCGTTTTCAGGACCGAGCCGATGCTTTCGATATCTTTGATTTTGAATTCAAAACTCATCTGTTTTCCTCAATAGTATAATATAAAACCCAATGCCGTGAAATCCTTCCGACATTGGGTTTTTCAAAGAACTTGGCCTGCAAGTCTATTTTGCGGTAACGTTGACGGCTTTCAGACCTCTGGCGCCTTCCACGATTTCAAATTCGACTTCGGTTCCCTTATCAAGCGTCTTATATTGCTTGTCGCTCTTTATATCGCTGTAATGGACGAAGACATCTTCGCCATTGTCCTGTTCGATGAAACCGAAGCCTTTTTTCCCATCGAACCATTTTACCTTACCGTTTGGCATGAAATACCTCCTCCAAATAAGTCAGCAGCTCCAACGGCCGACACTTTCAGGCGGGTCTCAGATGTAATTCGATGGCCGGCCGCGTTTGCCACACTCGATCCGCCTGACGTTCCAATTGAAAAATAGAAGAAAAAACTACCTGATACTCAATAGCATGTCTGGGTATGCCTGCGTTTCCGGGAATAATTTCGGTGTGCTTTGGAATCGGCACCGTTGGTCCGACCCCTCTCTTCGATATGTCAACGCTCGTACTGTGCAAAATTCGAAATAATTTAGTCGTACTCATAGTGAATGTCAAGCTTTGGCCAAAAGCAAGTGCAAGCGGTCACTGTGAGAAGACGGCCTCCCGGTTCGTACGGTTTGGCATCTATTATAATGAGTATAATGAGAACCCCATGTAATCGGTACTGGTTCGGTCCTAATCCGAGAGATCTTTCCGTCTCGTTACTGTAAAAAGGTTCGCGCTGAACTTCTTCACGATCTCTCTCGCCTCGGTTACCTGATCGTTAAGCACATAGAACTTCGCGGGCTGGATCAGCGGATCTGTCGCCAGGAAATACTCGCCCGTGACATAATAATCGAGGCCTGCATCGTCGAGGATCGATTTAAGGAGTGCAATGTGCCCCTGATTCATGGAAGAAAACACCTCTGTGTAGTCCTTGTTATCAAGAGCGATCGGCGGATCGACAGTGAAATCCAGGAACGCGTCACACTCGGGGCAGTGAAACTTCTTCGAAGCACGGTCGCCGTCCGAGAGCTCCAGCTCGCTGGAACAGCGTGGGCAGTTTACTCTTGGGGGGAGGAGAGCACGGGCATTCTCCAGCCTAAACAATTCCTGGCAGGACGGTTTCTTGCAGTAGTAGAAATCTTTCCCCTCGTCCAGGCACGATTTGCAATACGGCTTCCCGCAGCCGTGGCAGACAGAGAGTGCTTTTACGGTCGGATGATTGGTGCATGCGTCCATCATATCCACCCTTTCACAGTGTTTTGTGCTTTCCGGCTTTACGTCCCGCGGCGTGCGCGCAAGATCGGTCGGGTTTCAGTAACTCTCTTCCTTTAACGGAAATTTCCCGTTTTTCACGTCGTCAATGTACCTGAGAAAAGCGTTGTGCATATCCTCGGCAACGTTGGCATAGTGGCGTACGAACCTCGGTTTGAATTCTTGTGTCAGTCCAAGCATGTCAGCGTAAACGAGGATCTGACCGTCGCAGTGAGGGCCTGCCCCGATGCCTATCGTAGGCACCTTCACGGTTTTTGTCACCCTTGCGGCCAGCTGCGCAGGTATTTTCTCCAGGACAATGGCGAATGCGCCTGCCGATTCGAGAAGTTTTGCGTCCACCAATATCGCAGCGGCCTCTCCCTTATCTTCGCCGCGCGGCCTGTAGCCTCCGAATTTATTTATCGACTGCGGAGTAAGACCGAGATGGCCCATGACGGGAATCCCGATCTCCGTCATGCGGCTGACCGATTCGACAATTGCCGCACCTCCCTCGACCTTGACCGCACTCGCACCGGTTTCCTTCAATATCCGCCCTGCGTTGCCGAGTGTCTCCTGCGGATCGACCTGATAGCTCATGAACGGCATATCCACGACGACAAGCGCCCGCTTCACCGCGCGCGTAACGATCTTCGCGTGGTATATCATCTCATTGAGGGTAACCGGTATTGTCGTGTCGTTTCCCTGAAAGACATTTGAAAGTGAATCGCCGACGAGAATGATGTCGATCCCCGACTCGTCGAGTATGCGGGCGGTGATTGCATCGTAAGCCGTCAGCGCGGCGATCTTCTCCCCGTTCATCTTCGACTCGATTATCGTGCGGGTTGTAACGGTCTTCGCCTTTGATTTATCGGCCATCTTGTCCTCCTTTCCAGGAGCCGGCTCCCGGCTTTGAAAGTTTGCAGCCTGCGCCATGATGCGATTCAGCCCCGGAAATCTGCTCCTCCGGAGCTTGAGAAGTCTGAGCTGAATACTTGCTCAAACCCGGTTCTGACCGCCTCCGCGATTTCGCTGCGGTCTACATCCCGGCCCGCTATCTCATTCAATGTCGTCGTGTGCGCCTCGAGGTCCTGCCCCGTTTTCTCTTTCACCGATTGATCGACATTCAGGTATTTCAGGATCTGCTTGTGATAATCTCCTATAAGGATGGAGCCATGTTGGAGCAGGATGTCGCCGAACCTGTGCTGTGCACTTCCGACGAGTTTTCTTCCCCGGTGACCGACCTCATACACGGCGGACGTCGAAAAGCATGGAATGGTCGAGGGGTCGCGAAACAGTTTCTGAAAATCGGCCGAGCTCTCGGACAGCTCGAGATCCGCTGCGAGTTTACTCAGCCCGGTAACAAGCGCAGTGCTGATCATATTGTAGCTGTCGCGCACCGACATGCCGCCGGTTTCCAAAACGACGGAGTATGTCAGCTCCTCGGAATGAAGTACGGCCTTTCCGCCTGTCGGGCGCTTCACCACGTCAATCCCGTCGCGTTTCGCAATATCCACATCTATATCCGCCGCGTTCTGGTTCTTCCCGAGTGAAATGCAGTAGGGCTTCCAGCCGTAGAAACGCAGGACGGGTACTTTAGTTACCCGGAACTCCTCCACCAGGCTGAGATCGAACTTCATGTTGAATTCGCCGGACCGATCGCCGGTATCTATAGAGAACCATTCCCTGGGGCGTGCCGGTCTGTCGAAGCGCTCGACGGCGTCCACGATCAAATCCTTATTATGCCGCGGGAGGAGCTCTTGAGAAAGCTTACTATGCCTGTGACTTCTTTGGAGGGAGGGAAATCGCTTTCGATCTTCTTCACGGCATCGCTGTACATCATGCCCGACGAATAGAGCACGCGGTAGACCTTCTCGATGGTTTCGATCTGGTCCCTTGTAAATCCTCTCCGCCTCAGGCCGATGATATTCACACCTTCATAACGAAGAGGGTCTCGCCCCGCCAGAACGTACGGAGGCACATCCTGCGTGACCCTGAAGCCCCCGCCGATCATGGCATGAGAGCCTATGTTCGTGAACTGGTGTACGGGGGTTCCTCCGCCGATCGTCACCCAGTCGCCGATGTTTACGTGGCCGGCTAATGCCACCAGGTTCGCAAAGATACATTTATTGCCGACGATCGTATCGTGGGCAACATGGACATTTGCCATCAGCAGGCAGTCGCTTCCGATCACCGTTCTCCCGGTTTCGGCTGTTCCGCGGTGGAGTGTGCAATACTCCCGGACAACCGTGTTATCTCCCACCTCGAGTATGGTGGCTTCGCCGGCGAACTTCAAATCCTGCGGGACATTCGAGACGACCGCGCCGTGGTGAATCACGCAGTTCCTGCCGAGCCGAGCTCCGTTGGCAATGTAAGCGGAGGCCGCGATCTTACAGCCGTCACCGACAACCACATCGTCTTCAATTATGGTGAAGGGCCCGACAGATACATTTTCTCCGAGCTGAGCCTTCGGGCTGACGAGGGCCCTATGATCGATCGTAGTCGACATATTTCGATTTATTATCCGTTAGAGGGCGAATTATTTGCGTCGACGATGGCGGCGGTCATTTCAGCTTCGGCGACCAGCGTCCCGTCAACGAACGCTTTTCCGACCATGGTCGCAATCTTGTTCCGCCTCGAAGCCATCTCAACCTGCATGATCAGCTGGTCGCCCGGCACAACGGTTTTCCTGAACTTCACATTATTCATGGACATAAAGTAGACCAGCTTGCCGCCGGGATTTTCCATGCCGTTAAGAAGAAGTATCCCTCCGGTTTGGGCCATTGCTTCCACGACAAGGACACCGGGCATGACCGGCTTCGCGGGGAAGTGTCCCTGGAAAAAAGGCTCATTGGTGGAGACATTTTTCACACCGACGACTTTTTCGTCGATCTTGAAATCGACGATCTTGTCGACAAGGAGGAAAGGATACCTGTGCGGGAGTATTCGCTTGATGGCCTCAATATCGAAAATGACGCCGGCGGTTTTCGTGAATTGATATTTCTTGACAAGTTTCTTCTGCTGGTACAGTTTTCTGATTTTCTTCGCGAACTCGACGTTGTGCGGGTGGCCGGGCCTTGCGGCGAGGATTTGCGCTTTCATCGGAGCTCCGACCAGGGCCAGATCTCCGAGAAGATCGAGGAGCTTGTGTCTTGCCGGCTCATTCTTGTACCGGAGCGTCTTGTCGTTCAGGATGCCTGTCGACCCGAGTATGATCGATCCGTTGATGCCGAGCTTCTTGGCGAGTTTCTTCAACTCGGCCGGTTCCATCTCGTCGTCTACAATGACGATGGCATTATCAAGGTTGCCGCCCTTTATCAGACCGTTCTCGCGGAGCATCTCGACTTCCTTCAGGAAGCAGAAAGTCCTGGCAGACGAAAACTCATTCACGAACTCATCCTCAAGCGAAAACAGGCCGGTGTGCTGGCTTCCGAGGGCCGGGTTTTTGTAGTCGATCATTATAGTAGCCCTGAAATCATCAAGCGGGAGTGCGACCATCTGAACGTCTTTCTTCTCGTTCAGATATTCCACGGTCTGATCGATGATAAGATAGTCTTTCGGCGCGTCCTGGACGGTGAAGCCTGCCCCAAGGAGTGCCTCCACAAAAGGCTTTGCGCTGCCGTCACCCACCGGCGGCTCGGGAGCATCGATCTCTATCATCAGGTTGTCGATTTCCAGGCCGGCAACGGCGGCGAGGACGTGCTCGACGGTGTGGACTTTCACGTCACCGATCCCGAGGGTCGTTCCCCGCGAAACGTCCACGACGTAATCGGCGAGCGCAGGTATCTCGGGATTTCCCCCGACATCCGTTCTTCGGAATACCACACCGTGGTTCTCCGGAGCCGGAAGGAACGAGATCGTCGATTCACAGCCGGTGTGGAGCCCGACACCCGATATTGAAACTTTATTTGAAATGGTACGCTGTTGGACAAGCATCTATGTGGCTACTCCTTATTGATCAGTTTCTCAACTTTGTGCTGAAGCTCGGAAAATTCTTCGATGATTTTAGGAAGCATCCTCATCGCACCTTCGATCCGGCGCGCTTCATGCATCTCCTTCACGGGAATCCCGAAGAAAATTTTGCCGGGCTCTGTGATCGATTTCGACACGCCGCTCTTTCCAGCGACAGTGGTATGATCGGCTATTTCAAGGTGGCCGACTATCGCGACCTGACCGGCGAGAACGCAGTTTTTGCCTATCTTACTGCTGCCGGCAATTCCCGACTGGCCCGCTATAACGGTGTTGTCGCCGATCACTACGTTGTGTGCAATCTGGACAAGGTTGTCGATTTTCACGCCGCGGCAGATCCTCGTCTCACCGAAAGTCGCCCGGTCGACCGAGCAATTGGAGCCGATTTCCACATCGTCTTCTATTACGACGATCCCGAGCTGCGGGATTTTCTCATAAGTGCCGTCTTCCTTCGGGGCGAAACCGAACCCGTCGCTACCGATGACCGTCCCACTGTGGATTGTGACGTTCTTTCCTAATTTACATCCCTGGTAAATAGTCACGTTTGGGTAGATCAGAGAATTCTCGCCTATCTCGACGTCTTCGCCGACGACGGAACCATGCGAGATCTTGACCCCGTTGCCGATCTTCGCGTTATCGAGGATGCACACGAATGCGCCGACCCTCACATCTTTTCCGACGACCGCCTTCGGGGAAATATACGAGACCGGACTGACTCCGGCGGAGAGCGGTTCCGGAGGCGGTATTAATGCTTTCAGAGCGAACACGAAGGCCACGTAAGGATCCTTCGCTCTCAAAAGAGTCAGGTCGGTCCGCTTGCTCTTGAAATCCTCTGAGACGATTACTGCCGACGCCCTGGTAGTTTCGAAGTATCTCTGATACTTCGGGTTTGCGAGGAAAGTTATCTCGCCCGGCTTCGCGTCTTCGATCTTCCCAATTCCGGTAATCTCAGCTTCGGCATTGCCATTCACGCTCGCCCCGATGAGCCTGGCTATGTCGGAGACTTTCATCAGTGAATGCCTTGAGCCGGATTCTGCGGGTTCGTCGTCGGTGTTGTGGTCGAAGGAAGCTTCAGTTTGTCAAGGACCTGTTGTGTAAGGTCGTACTTCGGGTTCGAGTACATCAGGAGCACCTGACCGCTTTTGTCGAAAATGTAATCGTAGTCGCCTTCCTTCGCTACATCCTGGATCGCCTTCATTATTTTTTCCTGGACCGGCTGCATGATGGCATTTTGCTGCTGTGAAAGATCGCCGTTCGGACCGAACCTCTGATTTCTCAGGTCCATGATCTTCTTCTGCATGTCGCTGAGTTTCTGCTCTTCCTGGATCCTTGCCTGTTCCGGCAGTATAAGACGCCGGCGCTGGTAGTCGTCCGCCTCTTGCTGAAAATCACCCTGCATCTTGCTGATCTCGGCCTGCCATTGGGCGACGAGAGAATTGAGTTTGCCCTGAGCCTCGACCGCCTCGGGAAGGTTTTTCATGATTTCCTGAGTATCGATCCAGCCGATCTTCTGCTGGGCAAAACCCGTGAGGCTGGAGAGGAAGATGAACGCAGAAACGAGCGACCAAAATTTCAAATCCCTCGTTTTCATGTCTTTACTTCATCCCTTGTCGTGTCAAAATATCGAGCACTTTGTAAGTGAGATCATAATCCTTATCGGCATAGAGAATAACCGCCGCCTGATCGTTCTTGTCGAAGACGAACTGCATCTTCTGTTCTTTGGCAACTTGCGCGATCACTCCATACACCTTGTCCCGGATCGGCTTAAGCAGCAGTTCGCGCGTCTGGTCGAGTTCTCCGCCCTGACCTACTTTCTCCTGGCGGTAAGCCAGAATCTGCTGCTGGAGATTGTTTATGTCCTGCTGTGCCTGCTGCTTTGCCGCGTCGGTCATCATCGCCGCCTGTTTCGTGTATGAGTCGACCTTGGTCTGATACTCTTTGGACATCTGGTCGACAGTGTCGCTCCACGCTTTCATCAGCGCATCGAGTTTTCTCTGGGCGGCCTGTGCATCCGGCAACTGGTTCAAAACGACAGTTGAATTAACGTAGCCGATCTTCAGCCCATCGCTTTTCGGAGCTGCCGCAAACATGAAACCCAACGCCGACAGAATAACAGCCGACGAAAGCAGAACAATGAATTTCTCTTTCACTTCTAACCTCTTTTTTTGTTTGACATCAAAATAACAGTCCTGAGACTCAAAAGCTCTTGCCGAACTCAAAATGGAAATGCCACCCGGAAACGGGCAAATTCGGGCCGGTCGGATCGAAGCCGTAACCGTAATCGAAACCTACCAATCCGATGGGATTGATGAGGATTCTGGCACCGAATCCAGCGGATCTCTTCAGCTGAAAAATATTCGTGTGGGCCATGTCGCTCCACACATTGCCGCCTTCCGCGAAAAGCAGGACATAGAGCGGCATCGGATCCTGCAGAACCGAAAAACGCAGCTCCATCGTCTGCTTGAACATCACCTGCCCGCCGATGGGGTAGCCGCTCGAGTTCTTCGGCCCGACTGCCTGATCGCTGTATCCTCTCAAGGGCGTCGTGGAAATATAACCGAGCCCCGTGCCTCCCATATAGAACAGCTCGAGCGGAGGAACGGACAGATGAGGCGTCACGGCTCCGATGACTCCGAATGTCGTTCCGCTGTAAAGGACGATCCTGTTTGAACCGAACAGGGATGTATAAAAATCTCCCGAGAACACATGCTTATGAAAGCTCGTTCCTCCGGGCAGAACCGGCGGACCCGCAATTTCGTCCGATAGAGACACGTTCGATCCCACCGACGGAAATATCGGGCTGTCAGTGCTGTTTCTGGAAATCACCTGCGTGATGCTGAATTCGTCGCTCGCGCCAAGAGGGTAAAGCGTCGTCGGTCCGCTGACGAAATCATTTTTCTGGCCGGTAAATATCCAGTCTCCGCGGAAGTAATCGTCGGGCCATCTCAGCCTGCGTCCGATGCTGATCGATCCCCCGGTCATCCGGTAATCGTAGGTATAGATCTGGCGTGTATCGAACACGTTTACACCGAGCGAGGTCGGCGTGTCCATGAACCACGGCTCACTGAAGCCGAGAGAAAAAGTCCTGTAATAACTGCTCACTCCGAACTGCCAGGTGAAGTTCAAAACCTGCCCGGCTCCCCCCTGGAGCGGATGACTTATGTCGAAATTGTTGAAGCTGAGACCTATCGACCCGGTAAATCCGAAAAGCTGGCTGTACCCGATCGACATATTGAATGTATCGCTCGACTTTTCCTTGACGCTGTAAGTCACGTTCACCGTGGAGTCGTTCACGATGTAGTAATCCGGCTTGATCTTCTCCGGATCGAAATAGTTCATCTGCGATAGCTGCCTGACGCTTCTGATGATGAGCGCACGCGAAAAATAGTCGCCCGGCACGGTGAACAGCTCGCGGCGGATCACTTTATCCTGCGTCTTGGTATTGCCGTTTATAAGCACCTCGCCGATGCGGAACTGGTTCCGCTCGTACAGCCGGATCTTCAGATCGACCGAATCCGGCTGGATGCGATCCACCTCGGGCTCTACGTTGAAAGTCAGATAACCGGTGTCCAGGTATAACGAAGCGACATCGGTCTGGTCTTTATTGCCGCGGAGGTTCTCGTCGAATTTTTCCGCGTCGAAAACTTCTCCGGGCTTAAGACCCAGCCGCTCGTTCAGTATACTCGTCGGGAAGCGGGTATTACCCTCCCAGGTGATATGTCTTATATAGTACTTCTTGCCCTCATACACGTTGATGTGGATGAACATATTCTCTTTGTTCGGACTGTACCATATTGAATCGGAGATTATGGAGGCATCAATGTAGCCGTGCTTTCCGTAGAAATCCACGATCTTCTGCTTGTCGGCCTCGTATTTTTTCCTGTCGAACTTCGCGCCGCGCCAGAACATCCACCAGATTTTTTCCTTGGTATCTTCCATCGCACCTCGCAGATCGCCGTCCGAGAAATCCTTATTCCCGCTGAAGGTGATGGATTCAATCTTCACTTCCTTGCCTTCGTCGATGTTTATGACAAGGTTGACCGGTGCGTCAGCCGTATCTGCAACCGGTTCAAGCTTGGGATCGATCTCGGCCATGAGGTATCCCTTTTCCTCGTACTTCTTCTTGACGGTATAAACGAGCGTACTGAGGTCCTGCGGGTTGACGATCTGTCCCTTCACCAGGCTGATCTGTTCTTTGATGTCCTTTTCGCTGAGTTCGTCGTTTCCCTTGATTACGATATCATTGAGTCTTGGATATTCCTTGACCTTGATGAGCAGAAAAACCCCGTCACCCACGCGGTTGTCGAGGAGAATCTCGATGTCGGAGAAAATCCCGAGGGACCAGAGCTGCTTGATTGCCTGGCGTAATTTGTCGCCTCCGGGGGTGAACTCTTCACCGGCCTGCAAGCTGCTATACCTGATGATCGCAGCGGCGTCGGTCTGCTTGTTCCCTTCGACGGAAACCCCCAGAATTTTCAGCGGCTTCGCCTTCTCAGCAGTCTGCGCATGCGCGGTGACGATCACCGAGCTGACCGCTAGAAACAAAAATATATACTTCATCCTTATTAGATTCTTTCCGGAATAAACATCAGCTTAAACGTGTCCGAACGATACTGTTGTCCGACGGATCGCCCGAGGCGGGACGTTTTCCCTCCTTAGACGAGAAATTGATGCTGCGGTTGCTTCCTCGTGAAAATCGTTCTCTGTATTTGGTTGAATTGTCAAATCGTCTGGAGACGCCTTACTTGCTCACTCACGAGCCCGAACCTGCGCTCGCGCTTCTGAAAATCGCCTATCGCTTCATAAAGCTGTCTCCGGCGAAAATCGGGCCAATACACCTTCGAAAAATAGATCTCCGTGTATGCAGACTGGTAAAGCAGGAAATTACTTATTCGCAACTCGCCGCTTGTTCTTATCAGCAAATCCGGGTCGGGCATTGCGGCAGTACTCAGGTACCTTGAAAAGAGGCTCTCATTTATTTCGTCCAGGTTGAGCTTACCGTTTGCAACGTCAGCGGAAATCCTCCTCGCTGCTTCGACGATTTCAAGTCTGCCGGAGTAGCTCAGGGCAAGATTGAGATTCAGACCGGTATTGCGGCGGGTCCTCTCCAACGCATCGTTCAGTTCACGTTGTACCACCGCCGGCAGAGACTCGACGTCGCCTATTGCCGTGAGGCGTACGTTGTTTCGATAGAGTCTGTCGGTTTCGTCCCGAAGCGCCTTGACCAGCAGTCTCATCAGAGTGGATACCTCCTGAACAGGGCGTTTCCAGTTCTCTGTCGAGAAGGTGTAGAGTGTCAGGCACTTCACTCCGAGCTGTCCGCAGGCTTCGACGATATCGCGGACGGAATTCACGCCTTCCCGGTGCCCCGCAACGCGTGGTAGAGCGCGATGCTTGGCCCACCTGCCATTGCCATCCATGATGATTGCGATGTGTTCAGGTACGCTACCGTTTCTCTTCAGTTCTTCCTGCAGGCTCTTATCATCAGAGCTCAGTCTGATCAACCTTTCCGCCTCATTTTTTTGCTGTGAAATTTAAACCCGCATGCAGTAAAAATCAAGGTTTTGAAAGGGGGGCGGAAGCGATAACATTCAATGTCTCCGTAAGTTACGGGACAAGGAAGGACATAATTCAACGCCAATGGACAAATTCGGTCCCGTCCGCACTCAGGCGTATGTAAGCGGCACCAAGTGAATCGGTTCTCCAGTCCTCAATTCCCATGAGGGACATCCTGTCTAGTACACTCTGGGAGGGATGTCCAAAACGGTTACCGGCGCCAACGGAGATAATCGCGAATTCGGGACCAACCTTTTCGAGAAATTCCTGGGATGAGCTTGTATTGCTTCCGTGATGCCCGGCTTTCAAAACGTCGGAAGAAAGGAAGTCACCATACACTTCGACCAGGCCACGTTCCGCAGGTTGTTCGATGTCTCCCGCCAAAATGACGCTATTTCCGCCGACACATACCTTCAGCACGACGGAGCCGTTGTTGTATCTGGTCCTGAACGATTCGCCCGACTCCCCGACGTATCGCCTGTTTGGATGGAGTACATAAACCCTGGAGATCAGGCTGGAGTCGAGTACCGTGCCGGCAAGTACGTTCCTTGTCTGAATATTCAGGGCATGTACGGCAGCAAGCGTTGCTGTCCAGGTAGCCGAGCGTGAAATTTGATCGGGATAAATGAAATTCCTGACTTTCACTGCCTTCAGGACACTCACTGCCCCTCCGACATGGTCGTTGTGGAGATGCGTCACGACAAAATAATTCAACTCACGAATTCCCATTTTCTTGAGGAACGGAACGACGATTCGTGCGCCGGCATCAACACGGCCGAACCGTGCGCCGGAGTCGATGAGCATGTTCTTGCCGTCCGGAAACTCAAGGTATATCGCGTCTCCCTGGCCTACGTCCAGAACATACAGCTTCGCCGCAGAGCGGTTCACAAAGAAACCGGAAAACACAAAAAGGTCGGCACCAAGCAGGATCGCGAAGACAAACTTTTTCCTAAGCGAATTTCCGCCGAATCGAACGACCGCAATCATCCAGAAAAAATAAAGGATGCCGAACGGTACGGCTGACTCCCCTATCCTCAAAGTGCTGATACTCAAAGATCCGAATACCGCATTGGTTTTCAGAAGAAGGAATCCGATCATGTGCGTCGCGCCGGCATACGCGGCGGCTAACGGGGCCGAGAACAAACCGAACAGTAAGAAGGTAAAATTCAGCGCCATGAAAATTCCCGAAAGAGGAACTATGAAGAAGTTTGCGAGTAATGCTACGAGAGAAATCCTGTCGAAATAGTATGCCGTGAGCGGAACGGTCCCGAGAGTCGCTGCGAACGTCAATACCAGAGCCGAGGTTATTGAGTTTAGTAATGGTCTGGAAACCAAAACCGGGTGAGATTTTCTAATCAGCCACAACATCCTGTCGTGAAAAACGGCAATAGAAAGCACTGCCGCGAATGACAATTGAAAACCGGGCGAGAACAATTGAGCCGGAGCGAAGACAAGTATGATGAGCGCGGCAAAGCCGAGCGAGTTCACTATTCGGCTTCTTCTCTGGAGAAAAAGACCGAAGAGGACTACAATTGCCATGATTACTGCGCGCGTGACGCTCGGAGAAAGGCCCACGACAAATGCATAGATGATGAGGATCGGAGAAATCACGAAGAAGCGCCATCGTCTTGCCAGCCTCGCGAAAGAGGCGAGCGTCATCAATATTCCGGTCAGGAACCCGATGTGCAAACCCGAGACTGCGAGGATGTGAATGGTTCCTGAGTTGATGAATTGCTCATTTATTTCCTTGTTTATTCCGAATCGTTCTCCCAATACCATCGCCCTGGCTAGTGCGGCCTCGTCACCCATTAGGAAAGTATTGGTCTCGTCGCGAATCGTTCGCCGAATAGGTTCCACCACATCTCTCGAGAACACGAACCCTTTCTTGTGTTGAACACTCAGCAGGTCTTCCTCTTTACCGAGGTAAATTCTCCCTGCGATCCCGTTAAGCCTGTAAAAAGTTTGCAAATTAAATTCTCCGGGATTCTTTGAAGAGGATACTATACCGGGCTTACCCGTTAGGATGATACGGTCGCCGACGTTCAACGGAAGGATTCTTTTAGGAGTGAATATGAGGTCGCCGTCTATCTCGCGCCAGCCTTTATCGAAGCCGAAGCAATCGGTCAACACAACAGATGGCCTCGACGTGTCCCGCGGGACATCTTCGACGGTTCCTGCAAAGATCCGGAAATCGCCTGGATGGACTTCTTCCAGCGATGCCAGGCTGATGCTCATGTAGAAAGCGAATACAGTCAGGAGAGTCAGATAAGCACCAGCCGCGGCACCACTTGCCGCTTTGTTTTTCCTGAGTATCATCCAGCCGGTCGTGACAATCGCAGACACCAGCGCTGCAGAAAAGAAGACAGTCGTATAGCCCGGCAGTAACCTGCCTAAAATTATTCCGGCAGCGGCAGCGACCGCCGCCTTAAATGCGGGCAAGTGTCTCATACAGCCGCTCTGAACTTCTACGTCCGCTTTACCAAGCTGTCCGGCTCAGGCATCGCGGAGCCCTATGACAAAAATTTCCGCAGCAGAAGAGTCCGACTCGCTTCTCGACCGCTCAAGAAGCTTACCCTCCGCGGAATTTATCTAAACCCTGAAATGACAGCCGACGCTGTTTTTGTTCTCCCAGGCTGCAAGTGCAACTATCAAACCTGTCCTGATTGCATTCCTCAATCCTACCAGCTCGTCCGTAGGCCGAACTGCCCTATAGAAACTTTCTGTTTCAGATTCCAGATGCCGAAGCTCGCTGATAGCTCTCCGCAAGCGTCTCGTCGTGCGCACGAGCCCGACGTAGTTCCACATTATGTGCTTAAGAACGCTCATATCCTGGCTGATAAGAGCGGGATCAGCGTCTTCGGTGCCGGTGTCTTCCCAGAGCGGAATTTCAGAATCAGCGGGATCGTGAGATATTTTCACCGTTCGTCCGATATCTTCGGCGGCGCGAACGCCCCACACCAATCCTTCGAGGAGCGATGTGCTTGCAAGCCTGTTAGCACCGTGCAGTCCTGTGCACGACACTTCGCCGACAGCGTAAAGTGATTCGACCGAAGTTCTTCCCCACGCGTCGACCCAGACGCCTCCGCAAAAATAATGGGCGGCAGGGACAACGGGGACAAGTTCCTCCGCGATATCAATGCCGTAAAGCATACACTGCTCCCTGATCGACGGAAACAATTTCTTGATATTGTCCTTAGGAATGTACGAGCGAAGGTCCAGGTAGACGTTCGTGATGTCTTTGGAGAGCATCTCCTGGTGTATGCTGCGGGATACGACGTCGCGAGGGGCCAAGTCCTTCCATTCTGGCGAATATTTTTCCATAAACGGCGTCCCATCGGCGTCGACGAGTTTCGCCCCAGCTCCGCGGACGGCTTCAGAAATCAGGAAGCTCGGCGCATTGGGCTGGTAGAAAGTAGTCGGGTGAAATTGTACGAACTCACTGTTTATGACTCTCGCTCCTGCACGGTTTGCCATCGCCAACCCGTCTCCCCTCGCGCCCGACGGATTTGTGGTGCGGAGATAAATCTGTCCGATTCCACCGGTCGCCAGAATCGTTTTCCGAGCCAGGCACCTGACAACCGAACCGCTTTCCTGATCGAGCAGGTAAGCGCCGACACACGAGAGAGGATCGTAGATTCGGAGCCGGTCTGTGGAGTGATGTGCGGGCGTCAGAAGATCCACTGCGGTATGCCCTGTAAGCAGGCTGATGTTGGCGCGCCCCTCAAGCGATTTAAGGAGTGCCATCTCGATCGCACGTCCTGTCGCGTCAGTGGCATGGACTATCCTGTTAATCGAATGCCCGCCCTCGCGGACAAGCGAAAGCTCGTCGTTCTCCGAGCGGTCGAACGGGACTTTCACTTTTTCTATGAGTATTTCTCGCGCGAGCCTCGGACCTTCTTCGGCAAGAATCTGCACCGCTTTTAGGTTGCAGTAGCCTGCCCCGGCACGCAGTATGTCTTCGGTCAGCAGCTCACTGGAGTCCTCGTGCGCGGTATACACTATGCCGCCCTGAGCGTAGAAAGTGTTTGACTCTTCTGCTTTATGTGAACGCGTTACGAGGGTTACGTGAAATCCGGAATCGGCAAGCTGAAGCGCTGCGACAGCACCGGCTATTCCACTCCCGATGATAAGTACATCCGTCTCGAAACCGGAATGGTCCGGCGGCTCCTTGGTCATTCTAAAATCAATTCTCCGACAATTTTCTGGACGCTGAAATCAGGACCATCTCTCAGCCGATTGCGATCATCCGCTCAACCGCACGGGCAGCTTTCACTCTCACATCTTCCGGGACCTCTATGACATATCGTGTCTTCCGGAGAGCCTCGAGAGTATCCTCCAGCGTAATCTGATTCATGTGCGGACAACGGATGTTACAGAGACGAAGCATTTCTTTGTCAGGGTTGGCAGCTGCGACGTTGTCACCCATCGCGCATTCCGTTAACAATAGATATCTCGGGGCCTTCGATTCTCTGACGAATCTCTCCATGGCCGTCGTGCTTCCGGAAAAATCGGAAGCTTCGACAACTTCGGGGCTGCACTCGGGATGTGCAAGGACGAGGACATCCGGGAACTGCTTCCGTACGTTCACGATGTCATCTACGGTGAATTTCTCGTGCACTTCACAGCGTCCCTCCCATCCGACAAGCTGGAAATCCGCCTGAACGTCGGCCCCACCTTTTCGCGGAAAGATTATTCTCTTGCCGGTCTCCGCCGCGACATTCCTCGCAAGGTATTCGTCCGGCAGGAAAATGACGACATCGCTTCCAAGCGATTTCACGACGGCTGCGGCATTGCTCGACGTGCAGCATACATCCGATTCCGCTTTCACATCTGCGTAAGTATTCACGTAAGTAACGACAGGCACGCCGGGGAATTGCGCTCTCAGATTCCGAACGTCGGCGGCGGTTATGCTGGCAGCCAGTGAACAACCTGCCTTCTCCGAAGGAAGCAAGACCGTCTTAGCGGGATTCAGTATCTTCGCGGTTTCGGCCATAAAACGCACACCGCAGAATATTATGATATCCTTGTCGGTCTGCGCCGCCTTCCTGGATAGCTCCAGCGAATCGCCGACAAAATCCGGGATAGAGTAGTAGAGCGCTGGTTCCATGTAGTTGTGTCCGAGGATGACGGCATTGCGTTCGGCTTTCAGCCTGTTTATCTCGTAAGCCAGCTCGGCTTTAATCCTAAGTTCGGGATCTGGCACCACATCCCTCAACTTCTCCTTCATTTTCAGATACATTTCCTGTATAGTCATTCTGCAGATTCCGCTATTTCTTGTCTATCATTAAGCTTATGTCCATGGCAGTTACCGAATGCGTGAGCGCGCCGACGGAAATAAAATCTACTCCGGTCGCGGCTACGGCTGCGACCCTGCGAAGGTTCATGTTGCCCGAAGCCTCGAGCGGAACCCTGCCTCCAACCAGCTTGACCGCCTTTCGGATCGTGTTTGTATCCATATTGTCGAGCAACACGCGGTCCACTCCGAGCTCGATAACTTCCTGAAGTTCCCGAATGGACCTGACTTCGACTTCTATCTTGATATCAGCGGAGATCTTCGACCTTACTCCCCGGACAGCTTCCTTGATTCCCCCGGCTTCGGCGATATGATTATCCTTTATAAGAACCATATCGTAAAGTCCGGCCCGGTGGTTCGAGGCGCCGCCGATTTTCACCGCCATCTTATCGACCGCTCTTAGTCCGGGTGCGGTCTTCCTGGTGTCGAGAATCACCGCCTTCGTCCCGGCGACGGCTTCGACGAAGCGGCGCGCCGCGGTGGCGACCCCCGACATCCGCTGCATAAAATTCAACGAGACTCGCTCGCCTGAAAGTATTGCACGAGCAGGTCCCGTCACACTGCCTATCGTTTCGCCTGCCCCGACCTCAGCTCCGTCCGATACGAACTGAACGACCTTCACCCGATCATCAAGTAGTATGAAGGTCCTTTTGACAACGTCCCAACCTGCGATGACGCCTCTCGACTTGGCAATAAAACGGCCGCTGATCCCGGTGTCCTGTGACACGATCGAATCTGTCGTAATGTCTCCCGGCCCGATGTCCTCGGCGAGAGCCCGTTTGATTATTTCGTCGATATCGTTATTCATTGTCCGGATTTAAGTCAAATGGTTTCCAACGCGGGTTGTCGATTTCGGCCCCGGCAATGAAAATGTAATCAAACCCGGCGCTAAACTGCAATTAGCAGCGGGCCGGCAACAATATTCGCCCGCCCAAGTGTCAGGTGGAATTTGTCGCCAGCCGGCAACAAAATCGGGGCTTTCTTGCAACTCTCTCCCAAATGAAGTAGTTTTGCAGCAACGCTTAGGCAAGCTCGAGCGTGCCAGTGCGAAAAAAATTATCTCTGCTTACATGAAGGTTGCTCTCTACCGTCTCTTCCCTGAACCGATACAAAGGATCATCCGCCAAGGGTATTCTCTGATACCCATCAATCTGCGGATGGGACGGACATACCGGACCATGAAACATTTTCTACACTCACATGAACGGTGGGGAAAGGTTGAGATAGAACGCTGGCAGCTGGATCGCATGAAAGAAATTCTGCATCACGCCTACGGAAACGTGCCCGGATACAGACAATTGTATTCGGAAGCCGGCGTCAAACCGGGAGATCTTCAGAAGCTGGGCGACATAAAGAATTTTCCTTTCGTCACGAAGGAACTCCTTCGGGATAATACCGAAGACTTTGTCGCGACCGGCATTCCCGGCTGGAGACGACTTTACCGCACGACCGGCGGCTCGACCGGCATTCCGTTCGGCTTCTATTTGTTGCAGGAAAACATCGAACGCGAATTCGCGTTTCTTCATTCCGCATGGGAGCGGGCCGGATGGAAGCCGGGCGACGTTTCCGCGGTACTGCGAGGGGCTTTCGTCGGCGACGAGGAGAATTTCTGGGAGTACGATCCGTTCGTTAACGACCTCAGACTCTCCACGTACTACCTGAACGAGAAAACATATAATAAGTACAAAGCCAAATTGACCGATGCTCTCCCTTCACACTTGCAAGCGTATCCGTCCGCCGCAGCACTTTTTGCCGACCTGGTTCTGAAAAACGGCGATGGCGGAGTTTTCCCGTTCAAACTTCTCCTGCTCGGCTCGGAGAATCTCTACGATTGGCAAAGAGAGAGGATCACTGAGGCTTTCCCCGCAGCGAGAATCTTCGCGTGGTACGGCCACGCCGAACAGGTACTGTTTGCTCCGATGTGCGAACACTCAACCGCGTTTCATCTCGACCCGTTTTATGGTTTCGCAGAATTGCCGGGCCCCGACGGCTCCGAAACCGATGAGGGTCAGACGGGGGAATTGGTTGGCACTTCTTTATGGAATACCGTGACACCATTCATCCGCTACCGAACGATGGACCTTGCGACGAAGGGGAAAACGACCTGCCAGAAGTGCGGACGAAACTACCAGCTTCTCGAGAAGATCGAAGGACGCTTGCAGGAATTGATAGTCACGAGCACCGGACGATATATTTCGATGACCTCGATAAATATGCATTCAGACGTTTTCGACAATGTCAGACAATTCCAGTTCAGACAGAAGGAAGCCGGCAAGGTGACGTTCAATATTGTCAGGCAGTCCGGCTACAGTGACAGAGACACCGAGAACATTCGTTCGGAATTGATGAAGAAATTGGGCACCGATATGGAGCTCGATATTGCGTTCGTCGGTTCGATCGAGGTTCCCCGAAGCGGCAAATTCCGTTTTCTCATTCAGGAACTTCCACTTTCATACGGAGATCATGAAAGACCTTAGCCAGTATTTTTCAAATCTATCGGTTGCAATATACCAGGGTGAGAAGGATTACCTCGTTGTGCCGCCGTATGATGCGTCCGAGCGCTACCCGGAATATGACGGCAGGCTCGGTATAAGCAGAATGCAAAACCCCGCTTACGAAGGAGTCCGCGGCACACTGCACTTGCTCGGACTGGACGAGAAACATTACGGCTCAGCTGACTGGAACCCCCTGAGTGAAATCATAACGCCCGGCGAAACGGTGGTTGTGAAACCGAATTTCGTACTGAGCGATCACTATAAAGGCGGAAATCTTTTCTCGATAATCACGCATCCCTCGGTGATCCGGGCCATCGTCGACTACGCATACAGGGCGCTGAACGGTAATGGCAGAATCATCATTGCCGACACTCCGCAGATGGACTGCGATTTCCAGGAGCTGCTTGAGCGAACACACCTTGGATCGATATCTGAACTGTACCGGACGAAATTCGGATTCGACATTCCGATCAGGGATCTGAGGAATTTCTGGTTCAAGTACAAGGATGAAAACTATGTCGCAAGCCAGGAGAACAGGAAGGAACTTCCCGGTGACCCGGAGGGGAGCGCCCTGATCAACCTTGGCGGAAAAAGCGCCTTCGATACCGTCGCGAACACGAATTTTTACGGCGCCGACTACAACCGCGACGAGACGATAGCGCACCACACGCAGGGCCGGCAGGAATACATGGTGTCCAGGACAATCCTCGGCGCCGACGTGCTCATATCTGTTCCGAAGCTTAAAGTGCATAAGAAAGTCGGAGCGACGCTGAACGCGAAAGGACTCGTCGGGACGATCACCAACAAAAATTACCTGGTCCATTACACGCTCGGACCTCCGGAAAAGGGAGGCGATCAGTATCCTCCGGATATCTTAAGAGGAAAAGCAAAGTTCATAATGAAGGTACAGAGGTTCCTTTCAGACGCGCTTCTTTCGAAGAAGAACAAATTAGGGAGCAGGCTGTTCAGGCTTGCGTACGAACCGTACAGAATATTCATCAAGCCCATACTCAGAAGAACCACTGAAAATATTTCGCTGTTCGACGGAGGGAACTGGCACGGCAACGACAGCGCGTGGCGGATGGTGTCCGACCTTATGAAGATCTCGATTTACGCGGATAAGAACGGCGTCATGAAGGAGACCCCTCAAAGAAAGGTCTTCTCAATCGTGGACGGCATTATCGGCGGTGAAGGCAACGGCCCGTTGTTTCCGGATGAGCGAAAAGTTGGGTTAATAATATCAGGTTTCAATCATCTAGCGGTAGATATCGCCGCGATCCGGCTGATGGGGTTCGACTGGCAGAAGCTTCCGTGGATATCGAATTTGCTTGACGACAAGAACTTCGAGTTCTTCGTCCCTGATCCCGAAGACGTATCAACCGTCAGTAATAAGAACGAGATGTCGGACGTGATGCATTCAGACAGCCCGTTCCTCTCATTTGCTCCCCATCCCGGCTGGGTGGGACACCTTGAAATCAAGCGGCCCAGCTGAATGTCCCCCGGCTACCTCGCAGAGCGATCCAAGCCTGTCACTGTCCCCGCTCTCAAGTCTCAACGGAAGGCCGACAAGCATGCGATACTCGGCAAAAAATGACCGAAATCGCTTCTAATTAAACAGGAGTCCTCTGTCGATGTAGTAAGTGGAGCCAACACCGACGTCATTGACAATATAGTTCCAGTGCCCAGGTATATTATTCAGATCAGATTAATTCCACAAATAGGACCCCGTGAGTGTCACACTGTCTTCAACGAAATAGTTCATGCTCAAGTTTGAAGTGTTCGCCAGATTCCTTCCCTTGATACCTGAATGCCGACACAACCGGTGTTACGTTTCTCATTTTCTCCCAGCCGAAGCCTAAGGAGAAAGTGTAGACCCGGGCCTTGGTTCCATTGCAATATGCTATCTGAGTTGTGTCCGATGACGGTTACACACTGTGCTGGTCCGACAGGATCACATTAACATTCGAATTCACGGAATAGAAAAGGTCGTTCGCCTCAGCATAGTTCCTGAAAGTCCCAGCCAACGCGAGATTCAATCCATCTGAGACATTCTTCTGAAAGTTAGCGGGCCCGGACACCCGGACCTTCGGCACGGCTCTCAGAACCGGAATAATCGCCGGCAACGCTGCATGTGAGCGAAAGGTACCTTTCGTCGGATTCTTTAAGCATGTAGTACCGTGGCCTGACATCAAGTTGAAGTGATCGACCCGAGCCCTCTGATAGGATC
>JAJYJD010000249.1 GCA_021789755.1 Bacteroidota bacterium | reverse complement strand
GCGTCTGAGCAGGATTGCCTATAACGATTTCGATCTTCTCACGACGGCGCCTTCAAATTTCCGCCCGCCCGCAGACGAGCATGGGCAATTTGAAAATCGTCCGGTGTATGGCTACGACGACTGTTTTCCGTCTGTCGTGGCTTGTACCTTCCCACGCTCTCAGGCAAGCATTCCAGATCACGGTGAACTTTGCTGGCTCACCTGGGAATTGTCGGAAGAACCCAACGGGCTGACTTTTTTTGTCAGGAGCCGGCTACTCCCGGTGGTTTTCAAAAGAAAGTTGGTTTTCACAAACTCATCTGTCGTTTGGAATTTCGAAGTCCTGAACGAGGGGAAAGATGTCATCCCATTTCAGCATTCGATGCATCCACTTCTCAGGAGTGACGACATAAAGCGGATTGAATTGCCGGAATTTGATTCTGTGTTTGATTGGAACAGGAAACAGCTCCTGGACCGGATGACCCCCGGGGAGCTTCGCAACTTTTTGCTCGGGCGACCCAGGGGTACGGCAGAGATGCTGTTTCTCAGGAAAATCAAGATGGGTGATTTGAGCTGGACATATTCCAACGGATTATCTGTAAGGATGAAGTTCCCGAAGGAACACTTTCCAACTGTCGGAATCTGGTGGGATAACGGCGGCTATCCTGATGAAGACGGCATTCGCCGTTACGAATGTGCATTTGAACCGACGCCGGGCCACACAAGTCTTCTGTCCCAGGCTTACGCTGACGGGAATTGTCTGTCCGTGAGTCCGGGTGAGCGGTTTGTATGGCAGATTTCCTGGGGGATTAATCCTCCTGACGTTCCCGTTCACTCGAAAAGGTAGCCTGATTCTATGTGCTGGTAGCGGGAACCGATTGCCGGACAAAAATCGCTTCTTTTTGAGACTATTCCTTTTTAACCTTGAGGGGAAGAATACCCGAAAAGTAATCTGAATTGATCAAAATAACAGAAAGGAAATATTGTGGAATCAGAAAACGTTCAATCGCCGGCGAAAGGATATTTCGTATCGATCAGCATAATCGGGCTGCTGTTTTTCATATTCGGATTTGTTACGTGGCTGAACGGTTCGCTGATACCGTTCCTGAAAATTGCGTGTGAGCTGAATCAGGCAGAGGCCTATCTGGTTTCCCTGGCATTTTACATTTCATATACGGTGATGGCCCTGCCGATGTCGGCAGTTTTGGTCAAGACCGGTTACAAGAACGGAATGGTGCTGGGTTTACTCGGCATGGCAGTGGGAGCGCTGATATTTATACCGGCTGCGCAGACGAGAATTTACCCGATCTTCCTCTTCGGATTATTCGTGATGGGCGCCGGGCTGACGATCCTCCAAACCGCCTCGAACCCGTACGTTGTGGTCATCGGCCCGAGAAAAACCGCGGCAGTAAGGATCGGTTTCATGGGAGTTGCGAACAAGGCGGCCGGCATACTGAGCCCGCTGATTTTCACCGCGCTCATGCTGCAGGGAATATCCAAGTACAGCGACGCGAACCTGATGCTTCTCACGCCCGCCCAAAAAGACGTGGCGTTCAACCAGCTTGCCGGCAGGCTGGTGATTCCTTACATCGTAATGGCGATCATACTCGTTTTGCTCGCCGGGATGATAAAGTTCTCCCCCCTTCCGGAGATCAATGACGAAGGAGAAGATGCCGGATCGAACGCCGGGGCGGAGAAGACAAGCATATTCCAGTTTCCTCAGCTGATACTCGGCGCTATTGCGTTATTCTTCTATGTCGGCGTCGAAGTCATGGCCGGTGACACGATCGGTCTTTACGGCAGATCGCTCGGGATATCCTTCTTCGGGAAGCTTACATCGTACACTATGGCCTTCATGGTTCTGGGATATCTTGTCGGCATCGTTGCCATTCCGCGATTCATCAAGCAGGAGACCGCACTTGTCACATCTGCAGCGCTGGGTTTTGTGTTCAGCCTGTGCATATTGTTTACATCGCCGGTAAGTACCGGCATCTCCGGTATCCTTCTCGGCTGGGTCGGGGTTTCCCCGGTGCCTAATTCAGTCATGTTCGTGGCACTTCTCGGTTTCGCGAACGCGATGGTGTGGCCGACCATATGGCCGCTCGCACTGGAGGGTCTCGGAAAATTCACGAAGATCGGATCTGCAATACTCATAATGGCGATCGCGGGCGGCGCGACAATTCCGCCGCTTTACGGACTGCTATCCGACACTCATTCACCGCAGCTTTCATACTGGATTCTGCTTCCATGTTACTTCGTAATTTTCCTCTATGCCGTAAAAGGGCATAAGGTCAGGTCTTGGAAGCGTCAAGCGATTGCGCAAAATTAATCGGCACTCCGCGCAAAGAACAGGACACTGATGACGAGGATCGATACGGATCCCGACGGGCAATGAGATTATGAAAACGAATCGCGCGGGCCCGTCCCATCTGTAAAAATCCGTGTTCTAATCCTGCGGTAAGGATACAACCGATGTTCATCGATTCACGAAAACATAGACAATCGGAGGAAGTTACTTAGAAGATCAAATGAACAAGACAATATCGAAAGTAGAAGATAAAGCCCTGAGCCAGTCGGGTCAGGGCCTGATATACCCGCCAACCGAGAAGGTCGGCGTAATAACCGTAGAGAACTTCCCGATGCTTGGGAAGCTGACAGCGCTTCGGTTTGTTGAGTGGGTACAAAAGAACCCGGGCGGAGTCGTTTCGCTCCCGACGGGTAAGACGCCGGAACATTTTATAAAGTGGGTGATATATTTTTTGAATGGATGGTCTGATCCGGAAGTAATGAAGGAGCTCGAATCAAACGGTGTGGATCCCTCGAAGCGGCCCGACATGTCGTCCCTGAACTTCGTGCAGATCGACGAGTTCTATCCGATAAAACCCGACCAGCACAACAGCTTTTACTATTATGTGAAAAAGTTCTATATAAGCGGCTTCGGCTTCGACGAGAAGAAGACGATGCTTATAAACTGTAACGAGATAGGACTCCCGAACGGGAAGAAGCTGGAGGATATCTGGCCGGAGAACAAGGTCGACCTGACACTAAGGTTCAGACAAGCGAAGTCATCGCAGGAACGGCTTCAACAAACGGTATTGGAGAACGTTGACCAGTGGTGCGCGGAGTACGAAGACAGCGTCCGCAAATTGGGCGGGATCGGCTTCTTTCTGGGTGGAATCGGGCCCGACGGGCACATAGGATTCAATATCAGGGGATCGGATCTCAATTCGACGACAAGGCTTACGCCGACAAATTACGAGACACAGGCGGCGGCCGCGACGGACCTCGGAGGTATCGAGGTATCGAAAAACAGGCATGTGATAACGATCGGACTGAGCACGATAACATACAACCCCGATTGCGCGGCGATAATAATGGCAGCCGGAGAAGCGAAGGCGCAAGTGGTAGCCGATGCGATCCAGCAGAAAATGCACGTTCGTTACCCGGCGACGGTTCTCCAATCGCTGCCTAACGCGAGGTTTTACCTGACACATGGAGCAGCGAAGCTTCTGGTAGAACGCCAGTATGAGAGATTTGCAAAGAAGGAGACGCTGACCGACCAGGAAGTCGAGGAAGTCGTCATAAACCTTGCGCTCGAAAAGAGGAAGAGAATCCTCGATTTGAGCCGGCAGGACTTCGAAGGGAACAGGTTCGCATCCGATGTACTGAAGAAGAGACCGGAGGGGAGAGAGGCGATTACTTCGGAGATTGTGAAGAGACTTGTGGAGCGAATCGAAAGAGGGAGCAAGTCGGAGTTGAACACAAGTTTTCTGCACACCGAGCCGCACCACGACGACATAATGCTCGGTTACCTGGCTTACGTCGTGCGGCGTGCGAGGAATGCATCTAATAACCACGTGTTCCTGACACTTACCAGCGGGTTCAACGCGGTTACGAATTTCCATATGCTCGACCAGCTCGCTAACCTTAAATATTTTCTCAGTCACGGTTTCTTCGATGGACTTCTTTCGGAAGGTTATTTCATGGCCGGTAACGGTCATAGAAGGAACCGCGACGTCTGGCGATACCTGGACGGTGTCGCGGAGAACAACATTCGGACTAAACGTGAGGGCGAGGCGAGACGGCTGCTCAGGAATCTTGTTACGTTGTTCGACGGCGAAAAGCGTGAAAATATGCTCGGCCGGATAGATGAGTTGGTCAGCTACTTTGAGAACCAGTATCCCGGGAAAAAGGATCTGCCGGATATCCAGCGGCTCAAGGGAATGATGCGCGAATGGGAAGCAGAATGCCTCTGGGGGTATTTCGGCTTCAATTCCTCCTCTATCCTTCATGCCCGTCTGGGCTTCTACAAGGGAGATATGTTCACCGAGGAGCCGGAAATCGGGCGTGATGTCGTCCCCGTGCTGGAGGTCCTTCGCAAGGTGAAGCCCGACATCGTCGGCGTTGCACTGGATCCTGAGGCAAGCGGACCCGATACACATTACAAGGTTCTCCAGGTAATGGCCGAAGCGTTGAAGATGTACGAGCAGGAAACAGGTAAGCACGACATGAAGGTCATCGGATACCGGAACATATGGTACCGTTTCCATCCGTCGGAGTCGAACGTGTACGTGCCGGTGTCGCTCAACATGTTCTCGGTACTGGCGAGCTCCTTCGACAACGCGTTCGCGTCTCAGCGCGGCGCATCTTTTCCGAGCTACGAATTGGATGGACCGTTTTCAGAACTCGCGCAGAAGATCCAGGTGAACCAGTACCAGATGCTGAAGGTGTGTCTCGGCCGCGAGTACTTCAACGAGCATCCGAGTCCGCTCATGCGTGCCACCCGCGGGTTTGTCTTCGTAAGATCCATGACTCTGCCGGAATTCTACGACACGTGCATGGAGCTTAAGAAGAGTACGGAGAGCGAATGAAAAGCCGGCTGCAATGATACCGCCTTCGCGGGACGATCCCAAACATGAAACCTTCACCTAAGCCGGTTTTGCCTCCGTCGGTTACCGTCTTAGCCAGATGATGTCAGGCATGATGAATGTTGTCCATTTTCTCTTGCTCGCCCAAGAGAAAATGGACCAAAAGTCCCGCCTTGCGGGATCCCGCATCATCTGTATAACTATAATGTCGGAGCGGGAAGAAGGGCGCCCTGCGAAAATGGGAGGGGCAAAGGATGTCTCGTCCCAACCAGGGTGAGGCGATTTCAATATACCGTGGTCAGTATATTCCGGATGAGACTCCAGAAATCGCCTCGACAGGAGTCGTCTTGATTCGGTGAAACGGGGACTCGACGCAATTTTCGCAAGGGGAATTACTAAGTCTCAGGGGTTCCTGCCAAATAACCAGTCATCGTGAGTCCGTCCCGATTATAGAGGGACGGACGTGACAATCCCCTGCATGAAACCGCAGGCTGTCGGCATCGATTGTCCGCCCTCGACATTGTATATGGTCGGACGCGTTCGCGTAAATCGACGCGTCACTACGCACAGGGCTTCGTGACGTAAACCTCATTTAAACACGAATCCGCCCGCGGCGGATTTTGTGATTTGAGGAGCCGTCGAATTCTATTCGATGGCCTTCTCCAACATCCTGAACGCGCTCTCGGCAATTATCCTGTCGACGCTGTGGCGA
>JAJYJD010000248.1 GCA_021789755.1 Bacteroidota bacterium | reverse complement strand
CGGCCAGCCTTCCCGGTCCCGTAAGTCCGCTTGCCAGCTCTCCGACTTCAGGTTCAATTACAAAAACGCCCCGCTCCTTCAGCTTTGAAATGTTTGAAGAGGTAGCCGGGTGGGTGTACATATCGGCGTCCATCGCGGGGGCGATAATCAACGGCGCACGGAGCGCGAGAACTATCGATGTAAGAAAATTGTCTGCGATTCCCTGTGTGAGCTTGGCGATAGTCGAAGCCGTTATCGGCGCTATCAGCATAGCATCAGCCCAAACACCGAGCTCAATATGCCACGTTCCGACCGAAGTCGAGCGTCTCTGGTCTGGGAACATATCCATGTAAACCTGATTGTGGGAAAGCGAAGAAAAAGTAAGCGGGGCGACAAAGTTCGCCGCTGAGGGCGTCATGACCACTTTGACATCGACGCCTTCTCTCTGGAGCTCCCGGAGCAGGAATGCGCTCTTGTAAGCCGCTATGCTTCCGCAAACGCCGAGGATTATTTTCTTGCCGGAGATGGATGACATGTCGCGGGCTCAGTCTCACTCGAACCGCGTCAAGACGCCAGCAGACATGTCAGTTCAGGATTTTTACAGGGGTGTTTTGTAGCGATAGATGATCTTGCCGTCAAGGAGCTCGCTCAGTGACTGCTCGGTCGGCTTCTGCAACTTATCGAACTCTTTACTCAGCTCAACCTGTTCCGGGTTGACTTTCTCATCCTCTTCGAGCGATTCCTGGATTTGCTTGATCCCTTCGAGGCGCTGACTGAATTCCACTTTCCTCTCATCGCTGATTTGTCTCGCCCTGCGAGAGGCGACAACTATAGCTTCGTACGCGTTTCCGGTAACAATGTCAAGTTGGCGTATATCAATCGGTTTCAGTCCCACTAGAAAACTCCTTACGTTTCTTGTTTATGATGTCAAAAACCTCATTAACTGCACGTTTTAGCTCATCATTAGTAATAATATAGTCATATCCCTCACCTTTCTCAAGCTCCATCTGAGCCCTTGCCATCCGTCGCTGGACCTGCTCAAGCGTCTCGCTTCCCCTTCCTTCCAGTCTTTTTTTCAGGATATCGAGAGACGGAGGCTTGATGAATATCAGTATCGCTTCAGCGAATTTCGATTTGATGGAGAGTCCGCCTTTCACATCGACGTCGAACACGATATCTTTCCCGTTCGAAAGCGCGTCATCTACCTGGCTCTTCAGCGTACCGTAGTAATTAGAATAGATTTCTTCATGTTCAATAAGCTCGCCCGCCGCAAGCTTCTTTTCGAATTCGGCCCTGGTGAGAAAGAAATAGTCCTTGCCATCTCTTTCGCCGGGCCGGATCGCGCGCGTAGTCGCCGAAACGGAAAACTCGAATGACGGGTATTGCCGCAAGACCTCCTTTACGATCGTTGTCTTACCCCCGCCGCTCGGAGCCGATATCACGAGCAGCATTCCTCGCCGCTTCATTCCAGGTTCTGCACCTGTTCTCGTATCTTCTCAAGTTCTTCCTTTGTCTCAACCACGAGATGCGACATATCTGCGTCGAACGCCTTGGACCCCATCGTGTTGACTTCCCTGTTCATTTCCTGTAGCAGAAAGTTCAGTCTCCTTCCGTTCGACTCCTCTCCTTCAAGAAGTTCTATGAAAAACCGGTTGTGAGTATGGAACCTGACGACCTCTTCAGTGATATCCAGCTTATCGGCCAGGAGAACAATTTCCAGCTCGAGACGGGATGGATCAATTTCTTTTCCGTTGAGCAGATCGCCGACCTTCTGCCGCAATTTCGATTTCTCCTCCTCGGTACGCAGTTGAGAAAGGGACTCGATCTTCTCAAGGGCTGATTCCAATTTCGATATACGACCGAGGAGGTCATTCTTTAGCGAGATCCCTTCAGTGGATCTCGCCTCCTGAAGTTGCGCGACAGCGAGCTCCAGAGCCTCCTTGGCCGCCTCCCACTCCTCACCGTCCATCGCCTCGGGAGAGGCGCCTTTAAAAAGGTCTCTGAAGAGAAGCAGATGCTCAAGCTTGACCGGTGATGAGATCCCGGCTGACTTCTTGAGAGATTTTAAAAGTTTAACGACTTGTTTCACGGATTCCGGATCGACGGAAATCTCGTTCTCCTGCGGGCCGGAGCTTGTCGACACCAGGATTGAAATCTTCCCCCTTCCGATCCGCTGCCTGATTGTCTCACGGATTTCCATCTCGCGCGTGGAAAGAGATTGCGGAAGCTTGACGCCGATCTCGAGGTATCGGCTGTTTACGCTTCTAATTTCGACTGAAGCGGTGCATTCTCCAACTTTGGCCTCGCCTTTGCCGAAGCCGGTCATACTTTGGATCATGATCCGAAAATTCCTGCGGAATGGTTCCGAAAATTCACAAATTACGGCCTCGCCCGCCGCCTTCATCGATATGCCGCCGGCCGATCAAGGACTCCCGAATTATTACAGCGGCTCCTATCTTGATCTGCCCTTTGACTTTTCCGGCATCTTGAATCGCTTGTCGATAAGTCCCTTCTTACCGTACTTCGCGAACCTGTCGACCCATTTCTTGACGGTCTTGACGTTCACGCCTGCTTTCTCAGCTGCGCTCCTCAAGCTTTCAAGTCTCTTGTACGTCTGGACGATTTTCATCCTCTTCTGCACATCACTCATCATGGTACAATCTCCTTCGTTACACCGTATATTAACTCAACCTGACGTTTATGTCAATACGAAAGCGCCGTATCCCATTGAGATAACCCGGCGCTCACTAAAGATGAATGCAACTTTTGTCATTCTCTCCATGCAACGATGTCGAAGGTGCCGGTGCTCGGAAAAGACGGCGGGTGCATCGTTGCGAGCCGTGAATCATACCTGTAATTCTTCAGATATCCGGTGTTGATTGTGTGCGTACCGGCTTTAAACGTGCCTACGGGTCCGCGGATGTTATTCGAGATCGATCCGTAGAGATTCAGATAGCCCATCGTGCTGCCGACGTTGTAGTTCAAGTATGTAAATTCTCCGGTTCTCGCGAAGACGGCGGCATCGATAGTCAAGCTCTGCGAAGTCTGAGTGTTAATAGCCACGCTGTTATCGGCTACGAGGCCCAACATGTCCTGGCTGCTCGGGGTTGTTTGCGGATCGGTGTTGTACTTAATATTCCCCTCAATTATAACGTTCCCGTTAGGTGTTGAGTTTCCGTCGGCCATAAACAGGTTCTTCTGCGGTGTCTTTGCGCTGATGCTGTTAGACGCGTTGGCACTCGTCCCTGGACCTTGCTGCGCAATTACGGTCACGTCCCCGTCCAGCGTTCCTTGCACATGCACGTCTCCGTTATTGACCAGGATGACCCCCTGCCCTCCGCTCTCGAAGGTGCTCAGGGCTACTGTAGAATCTCCGGTGGCCGGGATCCTCGTCGTTCCTGAGGATTTGGTATACAGCGACGTATAGAATGAAACTGTGGGCGTGCCTGTGGTTGAGTTAACGCCGAACGTCAAATAGACGTCGTAAGTATCTCCGCTGTTTGCATCCGTGTTCGAAAATGTCTTCGTTGCGGCCGTAGAATATTGACTCAGGCTTGTGGGCATCGGGATATTGACACCCGATTGATAGCTATTGCACTTCAGCGTGTCTCCGCTGGCGTTGGGAAGCGTACCGGGAACGGTACCTGTCCCCGTGGTTACGCTCCCTTTTATAACGGGGACACCGGACAAGTACATTGAGCCGTTAGTATGGTACGGCCCGGTCAGCGTGTCGCCGGTTATGAAGTATGTGCCATTCTCGCTATTGGAGAAAAATGCAAACCTGGAGAATCTGCTCGGGCTTAATATTACTTGCACCGTGTCCACCTGGTTGCCGTATGTGCCGGGGTAATTCCCGATCGCAGTCACCATTAAGTCGCTGTCACCGCTCAAGATATCCCACTGGGAGCTCATGTTGATCGTACCGCCATCAAGTTGGTCCGAAACACCGGAAAAAGTATGTCTGGGATCTCTGAAGACGGAGTCGGCAGCAATGTTTGCAGCGCTGACAGCCAAATTGTGTACAGTCGTTTCGTCATAATATTGAACGAAGTTGTCGGTGGCCGCCAGACTTTCCCTGTTCCAATACTGGCTTGCAACCCCGAATATGAGACTGAAGCCAAGTATTACGATTAGCGTACCTCTTCCAACCATTTTACACCTCTATCTGTTCTTTAGGTTTCTAGAAACCAGTCTGGTTTGTCTCCAGATCGCGTAGTTGCTCGAGTATGCAGTGTCATATGCCGCAGTCGGCTCAACCTTAACGGTCAATTGTATCAGCTGCGGCGGGGCGGGTGATCCCCCTATATACTGAGGAGTAATTTGCTGGCCGAACGCGTCGAAGAAAGCCAGCGAGAACTCAGTGACTCCAAGGTTTGAACTCAAAGTAGGACTTTCGTCCACTTGTCTGCATAGCAGCCTGATATTAGGATTGGGACTCCCTGCCACACTATCACCCAACCACCATCTGACTGTATCCAGTTTCCCGACATTGCTCAAGTCGGCTACGAAGGCAACACTGTCGGAGTCGCCGAACAGTATGTACAACGAAGGGTCTTCCGTCAGATTCGGATTCTTGCAGTAACCGATTTTCCTGAAATCCCATTCTATGTTTTCAATCAGGGAAGTCAGATTTTCCTGGACGGTTAGGCTCGCCTCCGAGTCGTAAGTGTTCTTGGTCGCCTGAGCATCCATTCTAACTGCAACAAGCAGGAGAAATCCTCCAATTAGAATAGAGCTGACAATATCCAACATTGTTGAACTGCCCATTTTCTCACCTCACCTAAACCACCAGTAACCGTATACCGTGGACATTTTTACAGTGTCGCCGGGAGCATCTTTGCTCCAGACCGACACATCCAGCCGTTTGGCCCAGGTCGCAGTGCTTGAACTGTCGTCCAGAGAGCCCGGCGAAACATAGTAGACCCGAGTTCTTGCGTAGTAAATAAGCTTGGTATTCATCGTATCGATCTGGACAAGGCCCGTATCATCCAGTCCGTTGTAGTCGTCAAAGTCATTCGTATCTGTTGGATCGTTGCCCTCCTGGCCGAGAGCAGACGGAGGAGTCAACTGGCTCAGCGAAGTGTCCGTTTGCAGAATAGTGCTCTCGTCGAATGGTTTCTCTTGAGCTTCTTCAATGATGGATGTTGCAAGGGACACCTCTTCAAGCCCGAGATTATTCTTGAGCATGACCTCGTTATTATCTACAAGACTTCTGCTGGTCGTGAGTATAATAGTCCCCAGGAGCATTACGGCTCCGATGGTTAGAAGAGTCTGTCCGGTACCCATTTAGTTCTCCTTTAACACTAATTCGAGTAAAGGTGCAACACGCGCTCCTATTAATCAAATGATCGCTGTCACCCCCCTCCTGTACCGGTTGGGCGAAATGGCGGGCCGTTGTCGGGGCAGTTGGAAAAGTCGAAAAATAGCCCGGCGAACGTCAAAATTATAACGCGCTAACTACATGCGAAGTTCCCGGCAAACCCGCCGGGTAAGGTCTCGCAAGACAGATTTGCGGACGCGGTACCGCAAATCTGTGCCATCGCTGAGTTTCCCCTCCACACGATAGACTTCAATCCCCGCGATTTGAAAGATCGGTTTGTGCCGAAGGCGG
>JAJYJD010000247.1 GCA_021789755.1 Bacteroidota bacterium | reverse complement strand
ATCGCGAATCTCCTCGGTTCGTCGGTGAAGCCCGTGCACAAGATCGATCTTCCCGGCGAAGCGCTGGAGACTCTGGCGGACATTTCGCTGGCGAAGGCTCTGGGCTGGCAGCCCAGGGTTAGGTTGGCGGAAGGATTGGACACGTCCATAAACTTCATCAGGGGAGAGATGGCGAAAGGGAACATTGGGTGAACGCTCAGGTGATCTGTTCTTTGCGGTCTCTGCGAGGACTTGGCGATCTTTGCGTTAAATCTCTTCATTCAGTATTCGGGTTCCTAGTAGATTCCCCCGAGGGGATAAGTTGAACGAAAATGAGCTGTTGAAAATAGTCATCGGGCTGGCAATCAAGATTCACAAGGCTTTGGGCCCGGGGCTCCTTGAGTCCGCTTATCGTGAACCGATGTTTTATGAGATCAATAAGGCAGAATTGTATGTGGAGAAAAAATTTTCTTCCATTGATTTACGAAGAAGTGAAACTCGATGTCGGTTATCGGGTAGATTTATTGGTCGAAGGAAAGTTGGCGTTGGAACTCAAATCTGTGGACGCATTGGCGGATATCCACTTGGCTCAAGTCCTAACATATTTACGGTTGTCTGATTGCAAATTGGGATTGCTCATCAATTTTAACGTCGTTGTTCTGAAAGACTGGATAAAACGCGTTGTAAACAACCTGTGATTTTCTTATGAAAAGAATTAACCGCAAAGCGCGCAAAGAAGACGCAAAGAACACAAAGAAGGGGAGATGAGGAATAAATCAGGATATATTCTATCTTTGGGGCCTTCGGGAGAGCTTTGGGACATTTTGCGTTAAATCTTTTCCGTGGGGAACGAGGAACTGCAAATTTTGAAGGAGGCTCTTCTCTCGCTTGCTCACTCGTTGTTACGCATTGAAAACATGGCGTTCTACGCTGAACGATTTAAACCTAACGCTTGGAACTTACTGCTGACATGAAAGCAATAATTCTTGCTGCCGGGAAGGGGGAGCGCTTACGGGGAATCGTCGACGACGTGCCCAAACCGATGATACGATACCAGGGAAAGCCGATACTCCAGCATAATATCGAGCTGTGTAAGAAGTATGGCATAAGTGATATCTTCATAAACACGCACCATCTTCCGGAAGTTATACGATCGTACTTCGGTGACGGTTCTGGGTTCGGAGTCAGGATCCGATACTCCTACGAAGAAGAGATGCTCGGGACTGCCGGAGCCATCAACAATTTCCGCGATCATCTGGCGGGAGAGGCGTTCTTCGTCATCTATGGTGACAACTTTTCACAATTCAATTTATCCTCTCTGGTCACCGAATTTCGCATGCACGATTGCATTGGTGTCATAGCATTTCATCACAGGGAAGATGTGTCCCAGAGCGGCGTCGGCGAGTTTGCCGAAGACGGGAGACTCCTCCGTTTTGTGGAAAAGCCAGAACCCGACACAACCAGCAGCCATTGGGTTAACGCCGGCATTTATTATTTTAATCCTGTGATTCTCCGGCACATTCCGCCGGGTTACTCGGATTTCGCGAAAGACATAATTCCGGACTTGCTGAAGAAGAATATTTCCCTATATAGCGTACACTCCGATGTGGAACTGAAAGCATTCGACACGCCTGAGATGTTTCGGCGATCGCTTGGAGGAAAAATTGATTCTGAAGGGTAAGAGCATATTGATAACGGGAGCCGGACGAGGGATCGGACGCGCGATAGCGCTGGAGTGTGCGTCGGAGGGCGGGAACATAATTCTCCTTGCGCGCACACATTCCGAGCTTAGGAGCACGGCAGCAGAGATTTCCCGGTTCGGCGGCAGTTCGTTGATTTTCGTATGTGACATCTCCTCCTCGTCGAAGGTGAACAAAGCCGTCTCTTCGGCGAACAAAGAGTTCGGAGAGATCGATGTTCTGGTCAACAATGCAGGCATACAGCCGCCTATCGGACCCTTCTCGGAGGCCGATATTCGGGAGTGGAAGGGGAACATAGAAATCAACCTCTTCGGCACCGCGAATGTCATTTCGGCGGTTCTTCCCGACATGATCGCGCGAAAGAAGGGGAAGATAATAAATCTTTCGGGCGGCGGCTCGACATCGGCTCGCCCCAACTTCTCCGCGTACGCTATTTCAAAAACCGCGATAGTACGATTTACGGAGATACTTGCCGTTGAACTTCTCGAATCGCACATAGATGTAAACGCGATATCACCCGGCGCCGTGAACACAAACATGCTTGAGGAAGTCCTGCACGCCGGCGAGCTTGCCGGCAAAGAGGCGGGAGAGGCCAAGAGACGAAAGGAGTCGGGCGGTGACGATCCCAAGTTGGCTGCGGAACTGGTTTGCTTTCTCGCCTCCGACGAATCGGACGGAATAACAGGGAAACTTATAAGCGCCCGCTGGGATCCGTGGAGAGAATTATCGTTCCGGGAAAAACTGAGGTTGGACAAGGACTTCGCGACTCTCAGGAGGATTGATGATAAATACTATGCGAAGCGATAAGCGTACAGCGAAAAGCGTTAAGTTGCGGCCTCGCACTCTACGCTTACCGCTTACTACTTACCGCTTATTTCTTAACGCTTAACGCTGAAAGCTAACCTTGAAGCTTGCAATCATCGGCTGCGGACTAATCGGAAGGAAAAGGGCGCTCGCTCTCGGACGGGATGACGTGCTCGTCGCTTGCTGCGACACAAATGAGGCATCCGCAAGAAAATTCTCGGAAGAATTCAAGTGTAAGGCCTATACCGATCATAAGAAGCTCATATCAGAAAACGATTTTGACGTAGCGATAGTCGCCGTCGTGAATAAGTACGCGAAGGGAATTGTTGTCGACGCCCTGAAAGCGCGGAGGCACGTCCTGGCTGAGAAGCCGCTCGGACGGAATGTTTCCGAAGCTGCCGAGATGCTTGCCGCACTTCCTTTCCCCAGGCCCCCAAGTCTCACAGTCCCAAAGTCTCTTCCTCTCCTGCTGCTAAAGACCGGCTTCAACCACCGCTTCCATCCAGGTGTCTGCAAAGCGAAGGAGCTGCTCGATGCCGGAGAAATCGGGGAACCGTTCAATATCCGTGCGGCGTACGGGCATGGCGGGAGGCCTGGAATGGAGAAGGAATGGCGCGCCTCCAGAGAACTCTGCGGAGGTGGTGAATTGCTCGACCAGGGTGTCCACATCATCGACCTGATCAGATGGTTCGGAGGCGAAATTAGCGAATTGACCGGAAATGTCGAGACGAAATTCTGGGACATGGAAGTCGAAGACAACGCGTATGCCATCGCGAAGACGGAGAAGGGCGTCACCGCATCGTTTCACGTGAGCTGGACGAATTGGAAGAACGTATTCTCATTTGAAATCTTCGGCACCCAGGGTTATCTGAAAATAACCGGACTCGGCGGGAGCTACGGCCTCGAGTCGCTCGAAATCGGGAGGCGAAAAAAAGAAGGCGGCAGGCCTGATATAGAAATGTTTGAGTTTCCTCCTGAGGATGTCAGCTGGAAAGAAGAGTGGAAAGAATTTAAAAGTGCCATCTCACAGAACCGTGAGCCGCTCGGAAATGGCTATGATGGTCTTATGGCAAACAAGATCATCGAGGCGATCTATAAGTCGAGTATCGAGAAAAGGATGGTGACTCTGTGACTGGGAGACTGGGGGACAAGGAGACATGGAGACGAGGAGACTCGGGGACAGGGAGAATATGAGAAGAATGGGAACCAAGAATTCGAAACAGGAATTGCCAGCGGATTTGTTCGGGTCAAGTCTGGCATTCACCGCATTTATCAAACTTGCTCCCTCCCGGGCGGAATCCTATGCGGGAATTATGTCGAACCCCTTTGGCTCCTCTCCCTTGAAGGGAGAGGATTGAGCTAGGGGTGATAGTCAACTGCGCCATGAAAATTTTGATTTCCATATCTCGTTACGACATATTAATGACGGTTCTACCTCCTGATTGTGAGATCATAGATTGAAAAAGAGAATAGGAATTCTGACCGGAGGCGGAGACGTTCCCCCGCTTAATGCGGTGATTTATTCTGCGTTCCACCGAGGAAAGGATTCAGGCGTCGAAGTCGTCGGCATCGTCGGAGGATGGCAGGGCCTTCTTGATAAAGCGACAGTCGACCTTGGCAGGATGAACTTCGACCCGTCGATAGGCGGCACGGTTCTCAGATCTTCCAGAGTCAACCTTGGCAAAGTGGATCAGGCCCACAAAAGGATAACGAAGAGCTTGTCAGATCTTCATCTTGACGGACTGATAGTCATCGGAGGTGAGGACACGCTTTCGAACGCTTTTCATCTGAAAGATGTGCCGCAAGTCCTCATTTCCAAGACCGTAGATAATGATGTAGGCATAAATGAACCGGGCCGCATGGTCAACTATTTCACGCTCGGCTATCCGACCGCAGCGGAAAAGATAGCATCTTTTGTGAGTTTGAAAGAGGGGCTCCGGACCACTGCTTACTCGCACGAACGGATCATGGTGGTCGAGTCGATGGGGATGCACGCCGGCTGGCTGGCAATCTCGTCGGCGATGGGGCATCCCGATTTCATCATCATACCTGAATTCCCGCTCGACTATGAATCTCTCACGGAGAAAGTCATCGAAAGATACAAGCGTCGCCGGAGCGTCATCATCGTCGTCTCGGAAGGTGCCAGGTGGTCGAACGGCGACTACATTTCCGCAGATGAGAATGACAAAGACAATTTCGGTCACCCGAAGTTCAAGGGAGTGGCAGAGGTTCTGGCAAAGAGACTAAAGGCGGATGTAGAAAGGCATTTTGATGCGAGAAACGTAAACGCGGTCAATCCCTCATACATTTACAGGTCCGGGAAACCAAACTCACTGGACCTTGAGTCGGCGACAATGCTGGGAAAGGAATCGATTAGATTGCTCTCTTCCGGCGTCTCCGAGCCGGTGTTTCTGATTGTACGAGAGGCCAGTCAAGGTTTCGCGCCGGAAGAGTATCGTCTGAGGGAGCTGGACGATATTGGAGGATTTCACAGGTTTGTCGATGGGAGGTTCTACGATCCGATTGAGTTTCAAGCGACTAAAGAAGCAGTTAACTATCTTAGCAGGATTACTGTCGACCATGGCAACCCTGTCTATGGCCTTCAACAAAATCACGAGGAGAATTAATGACCTTTACCGAGGAATTCATAACTGAGTCGGTTTCAGCGATAAACAAAATAGACCGTACCGATGTGGAAAAAATCGCAGACATACTTTCAGCTGTCAGGTCCGGCGGCGGAAGGCTTTTCATGCTGGGATCGGGAGGAGGAGCAGGCCATGCATCTCACGCGACTTGCGACTTCCGGAAACTCTGTGATATTGAGGCTTACGCGCCGTACGACAATGTATCCGAACTCACTGCCAGGGTTAACGACGAAGGATTCGACGTATCTATTCTGAATTGGCTGAAGGTGAGCCGGCTAAGTTCGCGCGATTGTCTCTTTATCTTTTCCGTCGGTGGCGGGAATGAAGAAAAGAATATCAGCGCCAACCTGGTCCGGGCCGTCAGGTACGCGAAGGAAGTGGGAGCGAAAGTCGTCGGTGTCGTCGGGAAAGACGGCGGCTATACGAAAAAAGTCGGCGATGCTGTGGTCGTCATACCGACCGTCAACCAGTCTCA
>JAJYJD010000246.1 GCA_021789755.1 Bacteroidota bacterium | reverse complement strand
GCGGGAATGTAAAACAATGACGAGTCTTCGATAGTCTGGGCGCACGCCGGATAGACGCCTGTGCCTGTGAATACCGGAGCTTCGGCAAAACTGCGGTATGACTTGAGTATGTGAAGCACCGTCTCTTCACCGTCGGCTGAGAGCTTGTAAACCTTCACGGAACCGTTCAAAATAATGAAGAAACCAGTGAACTCGTCACCTTCAAGGAAGATTATCCGGTCCTTCTGAAACCGCTTGATGGCGGCGATCTCTTTGATCATCCCCAGCTCATCTTCGCTCAATTTCGCGAAGATAGGAATTTCCCAAAGAATTTTGTTGCCGGGTTTCATGTCGTCTTGAAGCCGTTTGCGGTGAATGAGATGATCATCCAAGCGAAATTTATCGGACTGCTAAACAACATCCAATCTGACGTAATGGCCACTCTCCCGCAAAGGGTGCGTATTCCGGGAATTCCGTTCGGCGATATGTCGACCCGAATGGAGAATTGCAAATCAATACGCGAGGCCTAACAGTGCAAGGGCGGATTTTGTCGCCTTAAAACCGGTGTGGGTTATCGCGTTCAAACCCAGCCCGGACGCTACTTGAGCGAACATCGCGCGGTCGTCGACATACACCGATTCTTCCGGGGAAACGTGAGCAACATCGAGGGCGATTCGGTAAATATCCCTGTCCGGTTTTCTGATGTGGACAAAACAGGAGGACACGAAGAAATCCACAAAATCAGCCAAGCGGAAGTTGGTTATCCGGTATTCGTTCACTTCCCGGCCTTCATTGCTGATCACCCCTATCTTGAGCCTGTACTTCTTCTTGAGTGTTCTTACAAGTTCAATCATGTCCGGGAACGGCTGCGATTGCAGGAACATAAACGTCCTGAAATCTTCGAATGTGAAATCCCTTTTGTCGTAGAAAACAATCCGGTCGAGATATTCTTTCAAACTGAGTTTGCCGGATTCGTAGGTGTCGTAAGTGAGGTGATGTCGTTCGTTCAGCTCTTCGTAATCCAGGCCGAACTTCTCCGCTGCGGCCCGGCGTGAATGGTGGTCCCATCCGTTGGTCAGCAACACACCGCCGATGTCGAGGAAAAGAGTCGACGGAACTCTCGTATCTCCCATGGTGCTCCTCCGCTAATTAATCTTCGGCTGCGCAGGAAGTTATCCCGGGCTATTTGCCGAGAGCGCTTTTAACAGCCTGTTCCAGCTTGTCGAGTCCGCCGGTCACATCGTCTCCCAAGTCGATCCGTATTGCCCGCCTGTCGTGTTTCTTCAGAGCCTCCATGTCACCGAATGCCTGGGCTCTCTTGAATATCGAGAAGCTGTACGGTTGTCCGGGCAGAGGTGCGTCGACGAGATCGTTCGCGGTCAGCTGGATAAATAATCCGGTATTCGGTCCCCCCTTATGATACTGGCCCGTCGAGTGGAGAAAGCGGGGCCCGTAGCCGAACGTCGTAGTGAGACGCCGGGCTTTGAGGATTGTCGCACGAATCGAAGCCAAACGATTGTCCACTTGATTGCTTGAGGGGAGATAAGCCATAAACGGGACGTAGTCGCCCGGTTTGGAGAGAGCGAAGAAAGCCTTGAGAACTTCAGAAAGCGTTCTTCCTGCGACTTTTCCGAACACTTTAATATTCCCATCCACGGTGGTCGCTGTCTCTTCCGGCAATTTTCCGTTATCGCGCACTTCGGCGAGGAGCCTGTTCGTGTTGTCTTTGCTTTCCTGCACGTTGGGCTGATCGAACGCGTTAATTCCGATGATCGCACCGGCGGTAGCAGTCGCGATCTCCCATCTGAAAAACTCCTGCGCGAGATCGTACAGGTCGGACATCTCTATGGTAACGACGGGATGTCCGGCATCGCTCAATTTTCTTACGCGGTCATCGAGCTCGGCGTCTGCCGTCCCTTTCAACTTGATGTACGCGAAGAGCCTGTCCTGTCCGTAGTCCTGCGGTTCCAGCACCGGCTCATCGCTTACCGGGAGGATTCCCTTCCCTTCTTTTCCCGTGCTCTCCGCGATGAGCTGCTCGAGCCACAAACCGAGAGTCCCGATTTTCTTCGAGACGATGAACGCGACTTTGTCCTTTCCCCTGCGTGCCAGTTCTCCCATAGTCGCCCCGAGAGCCACACCGGGGTTCTTCTCGACCGCAACACACGAATCGCAGGCGCGGGCCATGCGAAGGGCTCTCGTGATGAACTCCGGTACATTCACACCGAGGAGAGCGGCAGGAACAAGACCGAAATAGGAGAGGGCCGAGTACCGACCGCCGATATCAGCGAAATTCAGAAAGGTACGTCTGAACCGCCTCTCCTTGGCGACATCGATCAGTTTGGATCCCGGATCGGTAATAGCCACGAAATTGCCGCCGGCATATATTCCCTTCAGCCCTTTCACCTTGCTGTAAAAATAGTCCGAGAAAGCGTTCGGTTCCGCAGTTGTGCCGGATTTGCTTGCCACGATGAAGAGGGTATCGGCAAGAGGTACTTCCTCCTCGATTTTCAAGATAGTGGCGGGGTCGGTTGTATCCAGGACGATCAACGGGATGCCTCCTTCCGGCACACCGAATGACTCCTGCAACACAAGGGGGGCCAGGCTGCTACCGCCCATCCCCATATGGACCACCTGTTTGAAACCAAGTCCCTTTACCTCGGAGACAAACTCGGTCAAATCTCCGACGACTTCTTCAATCTTTTCGGCCACATGGAGCCAGCCGAGGGAATTCTTTATTGTCTTCACGCTCGACTCGTCGGCCTTCCAGAGGGCAGCATCCTTCTGCCACAACCGCTCGGGGAAATTGTCTTTTTCCAGCACAGCCATTCGCTCCCTAACATGTTTATCTAGCGTGCTGAGCGAGAACCTCTGATAGTCTACCGGTTCCTGAAGCGCTGCTACTCTCTTGGCCGCCAAAGCCTTGAGCAGTCCGTCATAAGCGTCTGCAAACTTCTTCACACCTTCGTCTTCCAGTCGCGCGGTGACCGTATTCAGGTCGATCCCGAGGAGCGGAAGGTGTTCCAGAACTCTGCGTGCACCCTCGATATCGATCTCGAGTCGCGCCGAAGGCTCACCGTGGTCCCGATAGGCATTGAGCGTTTCCAGCGGAAGCGTGTTTATTGTTTCCGGCCCGATGAGCGCTTCCACGTATTTCACGTCGGTATACGCGGGATTTTTCGTGCTCGTGCTCGCCCAAAGAAGCCTCTGCTTTCTAGCTCCCGTTGCAGCAAGTTTCTTGAAGCGGTCGCTTTCGAAGACCTCAGTAAAGGTCTCATAGGCGATCTTGGCGCTCGCGATGGCAACCTGTCCCCTCGCTCTCACAGCTTCCGAAGTATCCGGTCCCTGCTTCCAGATTTTTTCTTCACAAACCTTATCAACGACCAGATCGATCCTGCTAAGAAAGAAGCTTGCCACCGAGGAAACGCCTTCGATGCTAAATCCTTTTGCGACCCTGGCCTCGAGCCCGGAGAGATATGCTTCCACCACTTCCCTGTAACGCAGGAGGCTGAAAAGCAGTGTAATATTCACGTTTACACCGTCGGATATGAGCCGCCGAACCGCATCCAATCCTTCCCTGGTCGCCGGAACTTTGATATACACGTTAGGCCGCTTTATGGACTCCCATAACTCGTGGGCCTGCGCGACAGTCCCCGTCGCATCGTGCGCAAGCATGGGGGACACTTCGAGACTGACATATCCATCCGCCCCTTTGGTTCTCTCATACAAAGGGAGGAAGACGTCGGCGGCACGCCTGATATCCTCGATTGCCAGTGTGCGGTAAATATCCTCCACAGATTTCCCTTCAAGGGCAAGAGCCCGTACCGCTTCGTCATAATCGTGGCTTCCCGCTATGGCCTTTTCGAATATTGAAGGGTTGGACGTGATTCCCGATATACCGTCGCCGCTTATCCGCCTCTCAAGCTCGCCGGAGATGATCATGTCTCTCCGGATAAAGTCCATCCAGATACTCTGACCCAGTTTCTCAAGATTCAATAACGGATTAATCTTCATCGACCGCTCTCCTTGTGATCCAGCACGGCCACCTTCGCAAGGCGACGCCTATGCCTCTCGGCTCCGCTAAAGGAAGCACCGAGAAATGTCCTCACGATTTCCCATGCGAGCTCATTTCCGATAACTCTGCCTCCCAGACATATAACATTTATATTGTCATCTTCGACGCCCTGGTGTGCCGAAAAACAATCGTGTATCAGAGCTCCACGCACTCCTTCTATCTTGTTTACGGCTACAGAGGCGCCGACTCCGCTTCCGCATATCGCAATCCCCCGCTCTACTTCCTTGGCAGATACAGCTTTACCGAGCGGGACAACGTAATCGGGATAATCATCGTCATCGTCCATAGCCGAAGCGCCGAAGTCGATTATGTCGAAGTTGAGAGTCTTAAGCCGGATCTTCATTTCCTGTTTCAGATTGAATCCTCCGTGATCGCAGGCTATACCGATGCGCATGATGTTCTCCTCGTTGGACAAAACTGCGTTTATGCACGCATTTTCGACGTACTCTACTTATCTAACAAAAATATCATATCTGAGCGTTTCATATTCAAAGAATTAAATGGGAAATCGTCAAACGTTCATGAGCGCCCGCCAGGTGTCGGCCGGCACCTGATCGAGAAGTGTCTGTTGGAACGGATATATCAGGTACATATACCTGGACAAATAAAGAGGCCCGGCGAATTGGCCGGGCCTCCGGGAGCAGGAGAGAGAGGAGAGACCGGGATATCAGTAATTCACGGACATTGTAAAAGTGCCGCTATAACTGCCCGGGGTTTGGTTCGATGGAATCGAACCCAGACTACCTCCCAGCCACAGATAGTAGTTGCCGGCACTGCCTGTGGAGCCGCTGAGAGTGATAGTTGAGCCCGAGGAAACACTTGTAGAGGATCCCTGACCGCCCGATGAAGCGGATCCGGAAACACTTGGTGTGAACGGAAGCGTCGCGCCGCTTGGACCGTTCAAGGTCACGCCCGAATATGTCACTGTGACGGAGCTTCCACCGTTACCTGTCACCGTGAACGTAACGGTGCTGCTCTGGGCACTTATCACGGCCGGGGTGGTGCCGGCCACGATCGTCCCGAAATTAAGAGGTCCGCCTGAGACCGCAAGAGTCAGCCCCTGAATTACAGTTGCGTTTATCGTTACACTCGTGTTGGCGCTGTTCTGGGCAAAAGATGTCGCGCTTACACCGAAAAATATGACCGCTAATACCAACGTCTTCTTCAAGATTGCGATGCTGCGAATACCTGTTTCACCACGACGAGCACGGCTCTTGTTGGTCATTTCTGATTTCCTTGAAAGCCGTATTCCATTCATGTTTTTCATGTTCACTCAGAAGAAGGGCAACAGGCGTGCCGGTCAGTGGCAGGCTCAAACGTTCTGTTATGAGGGATTTCTAATACGGCAAATGATGGGTGTTACGGAATTGTAACAGAATATAGCTTGAATGAAAGGTTTTAGCGTCGCCCGTTAATCACCGGAATCTGTTCTTTTTGGGCGGGTTGATATTTTCAAAAAGGTCTCCTTTGAGTCGAGAGAAATGTGTATGATTAGTTGTGATAACAAAACCAAAACATCGCTCACAAACCCAAAGGAGAGACCCATGTTGTACACCGGTAT
>JAJYJD010000245.1 GCA_021789755.1 Bacteroidota bacterium | reverse complement strand
GGACTTCCCTCTACTGGGTATTCGCTCTCATCTCACTGGTGATGGTGGTCGTCATCTGGCTTTCGAAATTCCCGACCGTCGAAAGAAAAGAGGATGAAAAGGCAGGGACTTGGGAATCCCACAAAAGCTTGTTCAAGCGAAGAACTGTAATACTGTACTTCATAGGAATATTTGCCTATGTGGGGACGGAACAGGGCGTTTCATACTGGCTCTCGAAGTTCCTTTACACGTATCACAATTTTGATCCCCTTACCGTCGGTGCATCCACGGTCGGATGGTTCTGGGGAATGATGGCGGTTGGCTGCCTGATCGGGCTAATCTTCTTGAAGCTTTTCGACAGCCGAAGGATTCTGTTAGTGGCTGTCATATTGGCTGCGACGTTTTTGTCCATTGCCTTATTCGGTCCCGGAAAAGCCGGCCTGTACGCGTTCCCGATGGTCGGTTTTTCCCTTTCGGTGATGTGGTCGATTGTCTTTTCGCTCGCTCTCAACTCGCTCGAAAGCCATCATGGTTCGTTCGCCGGCATCCTTTGCACAGCGATAATCGGCGGGGCGGTATTGCAGGTAATCATCGGCTGGCTCGGAGACAGGTTTGGGCTGAGAATCGGGATGCTCTTCATCTATCTGACTCTTGCTTACATATTCAGCATCGGCATATGGGCCAGGCCAATTATCAACAATGAAACGATCAGAATGAAGAGAAAAGTTAGAAGGGACAATGTCGTTGCTCCAGCAGATTGATTTTCTTATAAAAAGAACCGCTTTAACTATTCCTGTCTGGTGGATGGCAGTTGCCGGCCGAAATAGGGTTTTGATATTCGGATTTTGAATGTCTTTAGAATTTAGGATTTAGAGTTTAAGATTCATTTCCACTGTGGGAGGATAATCTTGATGGGAATTTTAGGCGTCGATCTGGGCGGGACCAACGTGCGGGTTGGATTGATTGAGAACGATTCGCTGGTGAAGGTTGAGTCTACTCCTATAAGCAAGACCGGAAATGCGCTTGATGTGGTAAATGACATTTCAAATCTGATAGATAAATTCACAGGGAGCACAATCTCCGGAATCGGCGTCGGCGTTCCGAGCGTCGTCGACGTGGAGCGGGGAATCGTCTACGATGTCCAGAACATTCCTTCATGGAAAGAAGTGCATTTGAAAGAGTTATTGGAAGGAAGATTCAAAGCACCGGTCTACGTTAACAACGACGCCAACTGCTTCGCAGTCGGTGAAAAGTATTTCGGCAAAGGGAAGAATTACGATAATATTGTGGGCCTTATAGTCGGCACCGGTTTAGGGGCCGGCCTCATAATCAATGGCAAACTCTATCCTGGCAACAACTGCGGCGCCGGAGAATTCGGTACGATTCCCTTCAGAGAAAAGAACTACGAGTATTATTGCAGTGGGCAATTTTTCGCCGGCGAATATCACGCTACCGGGGAAGAATTATCCGCACGAGCGCGCGGGGGCGACAAAGAAGCGCTAAGAATGTTCTACGAGTTCGGCAGTAATCTCGGTGAAGCCATAAAAGTCGTTATGTATTCGGTCGATCCCGAAATCATAATCCTCGGCGGCTCAGTAAGCAAGTCGTTCGATCTTTTCAAGAAAGAGATGCGCGCATCGCTGGAGAATTTTGCCTACACCAAATCGGTCGCGAATCTTGTAATTGAAGTCTCAGAAATTCAGAACGCGGCAATACTTGGAGCGGCTGCGCTCTATTATGATCAGAAACATAAATAGGTTCGTGTTTCGCCGAATCAATACGGCTCGACCCGCCGTGCGGCGCCCATGAGACGCCTACCGGTAAAGACAATTGTCAATGGGTCAGGTATTTGCTAATTTAAACAGTTACAAATAAGGTGGCAACGATGAAGCGTATCCTTTTCCTGATGTTTATTTCAGTACTAATTGGAAGCTGCACGACAAGCGGCGTGCGTCTAGTAAAAATAAATAATGCCATCGACTCGCTGAGAACTGTGTTCGCACCTGATCCCAGAACTGCGGTCTTCAATATCACCACTCTTGACAATAATGGCTCGATTCTCCTGCGGGGAGAAACCGATAATCCCGAGGCAAAGGCAGCTCTGATATCGGAAGTCGGCAAACTGGCAGAAACACCTGTAATCGATTCTGTCGTTTTGCTCCCCGAGACCAGCCTGGGCGACAGCACCTGCGGGATCGTAGACGTAAGCGTCGGCAATCTCTATCATTCGCCGAAATATGAATCTGAACTGGTGTGCCAGCTTCTCCTCGGGCACACGGTCAAGGTTTTCAAGAAGCATCACGGCTGGCTCTTCGTCCAGTCCGCCGACCGCTATCTCGGCTGGGCACAGCCGGCTATCATCCTTCGCGTCGACTCTTCCGAACTTGCCGCATACAAATTAAAACAGAAATTGATGGTTACCGCGATCTATTCCATTCTCCGCGGCGACCCCGGCACTCAAGGTGCCACGGTCTCCGACGCAGTTATGGCTGATCTACTCGTACCGATCGGCAAAGAAGGCACGAGCTTCAAGGTCCAGCTCCCTGACGGAAGGACCGGCTATATAGCGGCAAAAGATGTGGAGTATCGCGACAAATACATGGCCGAGCACAAACCGACGGCTGACGGCATCGAACGAATTGCCTTGAAGATGGTAGGTTTTCCTTATCTGTGGGGCGGTACCAGCACCAAAGGTGTCGACTGCTCGGGTTTTACAAAGACTGTCTTCAGAATGAACGGGATCAGGCTCCCCCGCGATGCGAGTCAACAGGTTCATGTGGGACAGAATGTCGACCCGGGTCCGAATTTCGAGAACCTGAAAAAGGGTGATCTCCTTTTCTTCGGTAAGAAGGCAGAGAACGGGAAACCGGAAAAGATCGTACATGTGGCAATATATTTGGGCGACGGGTATTTCATCCAGTCCGCCGACCGCGTTCAGATCAATGGCCTCTTGAAGAGCGACACCGCCTTCGACCAATATGAACTGAACCGGTTCGTCAAGGCAAAGAGAGTTCTTCCTCCGAGTGAAAATCTTCTGGAGAAAAGCAGCGATAATTAGAGATTAGGATGTGAACCGCAGAAAATTTGTGGCTGTCGGCAGCGCAGGGCTGTTTGTCGCAAAGGTTTGGGCTTCCGGAAGCGCCCGCTGGATGGAAGCGTTCGGAGACCGGGAGGGTGAAAGCAAATCGCGCGATAATTTCTCAAATCCTCAAATATCTATCAAGGAAGATGGAAAAATGAAATTTGACTTCTGGCGTTATGATCTAAAGCTGAAACACACATTCACCATTTCGCGAAGCTCACGAGACGTTGTGCCCGTTGTCCTCGTCAAGTTTGAAAAGGATGGAATAGCCGCATACGGTGAGGCGTCCCCCAACGCGCGATACAATGAGACGTCCGACACCGTCGAGAATTTCTTCAAGAGGGTGGATATAGAAAAACTCTCCGACCCGTTCAAGCTTGAATATATTAACGACTACATGGATTCCATTTCAGATCATGACTCAAGCGCTAAAGCCGCAATCGATATCGCAATGCATGACTGGATCGGGAAAAAAGTCGGGATCCCGCTCTACAAATATTTCGGAGGCGAAAAAAGCCGAACTCCCGTTTCCACATTCACGATCGGAATCGACACTCCGGATGTGATAATACAGAAAGTGAAGGAAGCTGCCGACTACCCGGTCCTGAAAATAAAAGTCGGTTTGCCGAACGATGACGAAATAATCAAAGCCGTTCGCAGCGTTACGGAGAAACCGTTGCGGGTCGACGCAAACGAAGGCTGGAAATCGAAGGAAGAGGCCCTTGAACGCATAAACTGGCTCTCCACGCAGAACGTGGAGCTCATCGAGCAGCCGATGCCTGCAGCTCAGATCCACGACGTAAGATGGCTGCGGGAACGCGTGAAAATGCCCATCGTAGCGGACGAAGCAGTAAGCTCGATGTATTCCATACCCGAACTGGCGACCGCATACGACGGAATAAACATCAAACTGCAGAAGAACGGCGGTCTTCTCAAAGCCAGAAAGATGATTTATGCGGCGCGGGTAAACAGGATGAAGATAATGCTGGGCTGCATGATTGAATCGTCGGTCGGCATAACGGCGGCGGCACAAATTTCTCCGCTCGTCGACTGGAACGACCTCGACGGCAACGTGTTGATTTCGAACGACCCTTTCAAGGGAGCGGCCAACGATAAAGGGAAAATTGTCCTGAACGACGAACCCGGGCTCGGCGTGGTTCCGTTGACCTGAACGATCTCCTCGTTACAGCTTCAGCCCGGACGCCTTAATGTCTTTGAGCCGGTTGACATGCTTCTCGCAGCAGCGACGTATCCTATCCTGAAAGAGCTGCCCGAATATTGAATCTAAGATTCTTCATCCGAAGCAGCGGGGGGATTTTGTTTTTGCTCCGAAGCCGCCTTCAATCTTCCAGACTTTCTGGCGGGTTCCGTTAGCGAGTACTCGACCTGGCCGTTTACGCTCCTCAGATCATCAGCCGCCCATTTCTCAAGAGCGGCATAGAGGTCATCGCTGATCCGCAGAAGGAATTTCTGCTTCTCCGACATGGTCTCAGGCATAAAGTGAACCCGTGTTGATCACCGGGCTGACTTCCTGTTCGGAGACAAGCGCTACGAGAAGGTTGTTCACCATGGTTGCCTTCTTCTCCTCGTCGAGATTTATCACTTTCTGCTCCGCCAGCATCTTGATCGCCATGTCGACCATTCCGACCGCGCCTTCTACTATTTTCTGCCTTGCGGCGATGACTGCCTGGGCCTGCTGGCGCCTGAGAATCGCCTGTGCGATTTCCGTCGCGTAGGCGAGATGGTTGATGCGGGTTTCTATGACCTCGACCCCGGCGACCTGCAGCCTCTTTTGCACCTCCTGCCGGAGTTTATCAGCAATCTCATCCGGACTGCCGCGAAGCGAAGTCCCCTCTTCTTTGTGAGAGTCGTAAGGGTACACTGTGGCGAGCGCCCTGATAGCCGTCTCGCTCTGGATCCCTACAAAGGTCTCATAATTCTCGACATCGAAAAGAGCCTTCGCGGAATCCACAACACGCCAGACAACGACGGCCCCGATCTCGATCGGATTTCCCTGCGAGTCGTTCACTTTCAGCTTGTCACCGTTGAAGTTGCGGATCCTCAGAAGTACACGCTTCTTAACGGTGAACGGATTCGACCACCAGAAGCCGGACTTCCTGAGACTGCCGAAGCAGGTCCGGAAAAAAAAGGACTCGCGCCTCGATAGGCTGCACAACGAAAAATCCATTAATACCGAAAATGAATCCAACGAGACAGACTATGCCGGCTGAAATTTCCTTTCCACCTTCAATGTCGCGCGAGTATGGAACTATCAAGTAAATCCACGATGCAAGCAGTGCCAACTCAACCAATGCCATCAGAAACCCGATTAGATGCCAGGTTCCCTTTTCATTAATCTGATTCATTTCAATCCTCCTGATGTTATCATTGCGATATCATTCTAATATCGAGGAATCAAGGGAAGGAACGAAAAGCTGCGAGACTCATGGGAAATGGAAGGCTTCGGAGCAGTAACAGTCGGTTTAGAGAAGGTGCTGCTTGAAGAGTTCAGTGATCCGCGGAGTCACATCGCAAATGGAGCTTAGCCTTCCTTTGAAATGATCCGCA
>JAJYJD010000012.1 GCA_021789755.1 Bacteroidota bacterium | reverse complement strand
GGCCCGGCTCGAGATATATCTGACCGTCGGTGATAGAGATGACGTTAGTGGGGATGTACGCGGAGACATCGCTCGCCTGAGTTTCTATGATCGGGAGCGCCGTAAGGCTTCCGCCGCCTTCTTCATCGCTGAGCTTGGACGCTCTCTCCAGCAATCGGCTGTGCAGGTAAAAGACATCTCCAGGATATGCCTCGCGGCCAGGAGGCCTGCGAAGCAGCAGAGATACCTGGCGGTAGGCCCACGCGTGTTTGGAAAGGTCGTCGTAAATCACCAATGCGTCGCGCCCGTTGTCGCGGAAAAATTCTCCCAGTGTGCAGCCGGAATACGGCGCGATGAATTGCATCGGAGAAGGTACCCCGGCGGTTGCCGAGACGACAGTGGTATATTCCATTGCACCTTCTTCTTCAAGCTTCGCCACTACCTGGGCGACAGTGGAAGCCTTCTGCCCGATCGCTACATAAATGCAATAAACCGGTTTGATCCCCCGCTTCTTCGACTCCTCGGTGTGTGTAAACTTCTGGTTGAGTATTGCATCCACCGCAATTGCCGTCTTGCCGGTCTGCCGGTCGCCGATGATGAGCTCGCGTTGTCCGCGACCGATCGGGATCATCGAATCGATGGCCTTTATACCGGTATTCAACGGCTGCTTGACAGGGCTTCGCGATATCACACCAAGAGCCTTCCGCTCTACGGGAAGGGTCTTGGTGGTATTTATGGTCCCCTTCCCGTCTATTGGCTGACCGAGAGGATTGATGACACGGCCCAGCATGGCCTCACCGACCGGCATCGACATGACCTTCCCGGTCCGCCGTACTTGATCGCCTTCCTTCACAAGCGTATCGTTTCCGAAAAGAATACAGCCCACGTTGTCTTCTTCAAGGTTCAGAGCCATTCCAAAGACACCGTTCGGAAATTCTACCAGCTCGCTGGCCATTACCTTCTGAAGGCCGTAAACTCTCGCTATACCATCTCCGACCTGTAATACTGTACCGACATCATATATATCGGCTTCACGTTCAAAGCCCGATATTTGTTTTCTTAAAATTGCAGTTATCTCATCTGGTCTAACTTCAGGCATGTGTTCCTCTTTGAGTGTTCAGTTGCTATTCCTCTTGTCAGCTGTCGATCGATGCGCCATCCGACAGCTGCCGCTTGAGCAGTTCCAGCTGACGGCGGACACTGCCGTCGTAGACTGTATCGCCTATTTGGGCCAGGAACCCTCCAATAAGCCTTTTGTCAAGCGAGAAAGATACGCGTACTTTTTTGCCCGTAATTGTTTCGAGCACGGATACGACTTTCCTTTGAGATTTTTCGTCGATCTCGAAAGGAGACTTCAGCGCCGCATTCACTATACCCATTTTCTCGTCCAGGAGCGCTCCGAATTCTACTGCGATACCGGCGATCAGTACCTCCCTTCCCTTTTCGATGAGGAGATACAGAAAATCCATTGTCATCTTGTCGATCCTGCCTTCAAAGACCGCCTTCACCACACTTCTTTTCTTGGACCGGTCGATTACGGGACTGGCGAGAAAAAGTTCGAGCTCATGCGAATGAATGACAGACTGACGAATAAACTTCATGTCGGCGGCGACCTCGTCGACCTTTTTCAGTTCCGATGCCAGTTCCAGCAAGGCTCCGGCATATCTTTTTGAGGCTCTGGATATTTTCACGGTAAATCTAGTTTTTCCGGAGCGATGTCAGAAATTTTTCGACAAGTTTTTTCTGCCGGGATTCATCGATCGTTTCGTCCAGAATTTTTTCTGCTGCCTTTACGGCCAACTCCGCAACGAGTCCGTGGAGCTGCGTAATGGCTTGCTGTTTGTCGCGCTCGATTTCTTCCCTGGCCTTATCGATCAGCCTCGTAGCTTCAGAGGCGGCCTTTGCCATCGTTTCGCTTCTGATTTTCTCAGCGAACTCCCGCGCTTCCTCGATCAACCGCTGCGCCCTTTCTTCAGCTTTTGAGGCACTGCGGCGATTCTCATCGAGAAGCTCCTGCGACTCTCTCTTTGTCTCTTCCGCACGCTCGATCGATTGGCGAATCGTTCGTTCTCTCTCATCGAGAGCCTTGAGTATCGGCTTCCATGCGGTAGCCCGTAGAACGACGAGGAGCAGACCGAAAGTCAGAGTGGTCCAGATTATTACGCCGGGATCCAATTGTAACATGTTAGTCTCCGAAAGAAATTGGAAAGTGTGACCCTTGCCCGGTTTCAAAAAGAACCGGCGCTCACACAGTAGTTACTTTACGGCTTCAATGCCATTATTATAGCGATGACCTCCGCAAACAGCGTCACACCTTCGATGAGGGCCGCGGCAATGATCATGGACGTTCTGATATCGCCCTGTGCCTCAGGTTGGCGACCGATCGCTTCCATTGCAGCAGCTGCGAGCCTGCCGATTCCGTAACCGGCGCCGATCACCGCGAGTCCTGCAGCCAGTCCGGCAGCCAGGTGTACATATTCGGGAATATAAGTCATTTAGACCTCCTGCGATTTTTCTTAGTGTTCCTGATGAATTGCCATGCCGACGAACAATGCCGTCAGAATGGTGAATATATATGCTTGAATGGTCGCTATGAGTATTTCCAGTAATTCAATAAACAACGCAAAAGCGATTGAAATAGGCGCGATCAATATGGTTCCGAAAACAAATATCAAACCGATGAGAGAAAAGATGACAATGTGCCCGGCAATCATGTTGGCAAAGAGACGAACGCAGAGTGCGAAAGGCTTCGTGAAGAGACCGAGGACTTCCACGATCACCATTATCGGAATGACGAAAATCGGGATGTCGGGTGGAACAAGCCCCTTGAAATACCCTCCGAGTCCGTACTGCATTATGCCGGCAATCTGAATAACGAAGAACGCGATCATAGCCAGCGCAGCCGTGACGTTGAGGTTGCCCGTCGGGGTGGAAGCGTACGGTATGAGTCCAAACAAATTCGCAAATAGAATGAAGAAGAAAAGAGTCAGAAAATACGGGAGGAACTTTTTGCCCTTTTCACCCATCGCAGGCAACACAATATCGTCCCTGACAAAAAGTATGAGCATCTCGATCGCACCCGCAAAGCGGCCTGGTATCAGGGACTTCCGGTAACTTCTTGCGACGAGGTTCATGACCGCCAGCAGCGCAATTCCGGCCGCCCAGAGCATGACGACATGTTTTGTGATCGACATATCTATGGACAGTCCGCCGATCTGAATGGGTCCGATGTGAGGAAGATGGATCTCGCCGAACGGTAGCAAATCGAGCGTATGAGAGTCCGCGACATGCTTGATAATCCAGCCTCCGTTCGAAGGGTTGGAGGCTTGTGCTGCGGCAGCGCCGGCCGTATCCGTCATTGTCCGAACGGTATCCGCAACCGCATGTATGGAAGCAGAATCAGTTGTCAATCCGAAGATCACGGCTTACTCTCTCTCATTGCCTTTGAAATTTCAATCCTCTTATTAAGAAAGATCACTTCGAGTACGGTCATTGTGAAATAAAAAACCAACAGGCCGCTCACCAAGCCGGCTATGTGCAGATGGGCTACCTCTATAAGGAATATGAAGACTCCGAGGAGAAGGAGCAGGCGTACGCCCATTCCGATGAATACTCCCTTTAAGAACACGATGGTAGGCTTGTCGATGAACCTTTCAATGGTAAGGAACCCGATTGCACCGTTCACAATTCCGAGCAGGGAGCCGAGAAAGTAGGATTCCCCGAAGCTGGGGCTGCCGTATTCCGAGATGATGCCGGCTGAGATCAAACCAAAAACGACGACTACGACCGAGACGGTTTTGATCGTCTTGGTCCGCATCGTTTGCAGCGGCGACTCAGCTCCTTTTCCGCGTGTCAATCTTGCCCAGCTTTTGTACTTCTCTAATGAAATTGTAAAAGCCGCCTGTCATTCCTGCTGCCGCTCCTGTCAGAAGCAGCCACGGCGACGTTTTGAAATGCTCGTCAAGAAAGTAGCCAAGTAGAACCATACCTATGACCGATGCGGCTAGTTCTGTACCTAGCCCCATGTAGGGCCCGACCTGCCTGTACGTCTTGCTTAGACTTTCTCCGAAGCTCTGCTTTTTTTTCGCCTCCGGCACGGATCACCTGAAAAGCTCGCTCTTTTGGTCGAGGCGCCGGTCTCCGCTCATCTCGCACTTCCCGTCGAAGATCGCCCCTTCGTCAATAACGAGTTTAGAGGCCCGGATATCGCCCTTGATCCTCGCCTTCGTTTCAAGCACCAACTTTGTCTTGGCGGTAATATTACCTGTAATTTTCCCACCGACCGTAACGGTCTGCGCGTCGATGTTCCCGTTCACTTCGCCGTTGCCACCGATCACGAGGTCGCCGGTAAGAGAGACATCTCCGTTCACCTGGCCGTCAACTCTGAGACTTCCCGGACTCGTGATCTTCCCTTCGAAGCGCGATCCGTGCGCCACTATATTGATCTGAGCTTCTTCTTTTGCCATGTCATCTCTTGGTTAGTAAGTAGTTCTCTGGATTCAAATTCTTTCCATCGTGCCAAAGTTCGAAATGAAGATGCGGTCCGGTGCTGGTCGTCCCGGTCGAGCCGACGAGCGCTATCGCTTCGCCTCTGGAGACATCTGCGCCGACAGGTACCAGTATTCGCTCACAGTGCTTGTACACGGTCATGAAGTCGCCGGGATGGGCAATAATAACCGTGTTACCTCCTGTGAGAGTCCAGTCTGAGAATACCACTTCGCCTGGTGCCGGCGCGACAATGGGCTCGCCTTCCTGGGCTGAGATGTCGATGCCGTAGTGCTGTATCGGGTAATCCACACCTCGCGTGATAAAACCATGGACCGGCATTATCATCGGAAAAATATCATGATTCAATTCTCTGTAATTTGCATAGGTGTAGCGTCCTGGTGTCGGCGCCTGATACGACTCGGTGTTATCGACACTTCCTTCTTCAACCTTCTGCTGATCGGTCTGGGCCATACCGGCAGGAGGTGTTGCACCTGCTTCCGGCATGCTCGTTTCCATCCCGGCCGTATCGCCCAGGGCATTCCTCAGCTTCAAGTTGTATGATGCAAGATAGGTCAACTGTTGTTGAACCGCATCCACCTTCGTTTCCAATACGCGAATCTTCTGCAATTGCTCTTCTTGTGTACTAAAATAGGAGGGGAGAACCAGTTTCCCCAACGGGGTATTAATCAAGATCAGCACACTCGCTGCACCGACGGCAACAATTGCAAAAACAACAGCAAGCGTCAACTGGAGCCTCGATGCCTTGAAAGTCCGCGACGGTCTTTCTGCATCTGATAATACAACAAACGTCAGCTTCGCTGACGCTGTCTTATCGTGCGGTGATTTACTTTGCATCTTAACGGTTATAAATATAGAAACCGAGAGGCTCAATGTCAATGATGCATATTGCCGTGAAACTCCGTCGTCATGGCCCAACGCAGAGCCAGAATATCCCAATTGCATTCGGCAGCGTCCACGATCTGTTCTTGAAAAAAGCTCGCATATTCGATAAGCTTAAGACGGCGAAGAAAAAATCGGAGAACTCCTGGAACCCTGTATGCATTGCTCCGGAGTGTGAGAGTTCCGACGACCGGCGATATTTTGACGAGTGGAGCTCATGAACACCCACACCAAAGAAGCGCTTCGCAAGTCCAAACAATTCGAGGTGGCGATATGAGAAACTGCGGCAGCAAGATCGAGCACGACGCTTTGTACCTGAAGAATGAAGAGGCCAACAAAAATCTGCTTCGGAAGCTGAAGGCGCAGGCAGAACTCGCCCGCAAAGGCGGCGGAGACGACGCGGCATCCCGACAGAAGAAACGCGGAAAGATGCTTGCGCGGGAACGTGTCGACAACCTGTTAGATCCCGGGAATCCATTTCATGAATTCGGAACGATGGCCGCGCTCGGGATGTACGAGGAATACGGCGGCGCTCCGTCGGCCGGAATCGTGACGGGTATCGGCAGAATTCAAGGACGAAATGTGGTAATCGTTGCCAATGATTCGACTGTAAAAGCCGGGGCCTATTTCCCGATGACGATCAAGAAGAACTTGCGCGCCCAGGAGATCGCAATCGAGAACAGAATTCCGATAATTTACCTGGTTGACTCGGCCGGCGTTTTTCTACCCATGCAGTCCGAGATTTTTCCCGATAAGGATGATTTCGGAAGGATTTTCTACAACAACGCCATCCTGAGCTCACTCGGGGTTCCGCAACTGGCCGCCGTGATGGGCCCGTGTGTCGCGGGGGGAGCCTACCTTCCGATCATGAGCGACGAATCGATAATCGTCGAAGGAACGGGGAGCGTCTTCCTTGCAGGTCCGTTCCTCGTGAAAGCGGCGATCGGAGAAGAAACGGATGTCGAGAAACTCGGCGGAGCCGAGACTCATTCGACCATTTCCGGTTTGACGGACTACAAGGTGAAGTCCGATGCGGAGGCACTTAAACTCATCCGTAACCTCGTATCCAAGTTGGGCGCTCCAACTTCGGCTGGTTTCGACAGGATCAAGCCGAAACCGCCCGCCTTCGACCCGCGCGAAATATTCGGAATTATTCCGACGGACCGGACAAAACCGTACGACATGTATGAGATACTCGCTCGAATTGTCGACGACAGCGAGCTTGACGAATACAAGTCCACTTATGGCAGATCGATTATTTGCGCCTACGCCAGGGTGGACGGGTGGGCAGTCGGGATCGTAGCCAACCAGCGCACGACGGTGAAGTCGAAACGTCCCGACAACTCGGCGGAAATGCAAATCGGAGGAGTGATTTATTCGGACAGCGCGGATAAGGCAGCGCGTTTCATTATGAATTGTAACCAGAAGCGGATACCTCTCGTATTCTTCCAGGACGTTACAGGCTTCATGGTGGGAACAAGAGCAGAAAGAGGCGGGATAATAAAGGACGGCGCGAAAATGGTGAATGCAGTTTCCAATTCGACCGTACCGAAATTTACTTTCATAGTCGGGAACAGTTTCGGTGCGGGAAACTATGCGATGTGCGGAAAAGGTTACGACCCCCGACTGATCTTTGCCCTTCCCTCCGCGAGAATTGCCGTCATGGGCGGCGACCAGGCAAGCCAGACGCTGTTGAGTATCAGGCTTCAACAAATGGAACGCGACAGCAAGAAAATAACCGAAAGCGAGCAATCACACCTTCTCGAAGAGATCAGGTCACGATACGATATTGAAATGGATCCGGCCTACGCCGCTTCCCGCCTCTGGGTGGATGAAATAATCGATCCCACCGAGATGAGACAGATGATCTCTATGGGAATCGAAGTGTCCAACAATAACCCGTCTCTTCAACATTTCAACGTGGGTGTAATCCAGACTTGAAGTACCGTCCGATTCAGCTGATTGCCGTGGTCGGCCTTCTTTTTTCGTCTGTGGGACAGGCGTCGGCTCAGCTGGATTTTTTGAAGAAGATATTCGAGCCCCCGGTATTTAGAGTGACCGATGAACTACGGAAGTATATCAGAACGGAGCTCCCGCCTGTCAGTCATGACAGAGAGGAAGAACTTCACCACGTCGATTTGATATATATTAAAGCAATGGAGTTAGCCAGGAAGCAGGTCGGCACGGCACTTCTTGCTGCATCCATCGCGGTTCTCAACAGGACGGACATAAAACCGACTTTTCCCCTCCTCGGAATAATCACTCTTCCGTTGCCGGCGGAAGACTCCGCAGATGCAATCGCACGGATCAATAAGCTGCCCAGATATATTTATCCTGATTCTCCTCAGGGCAAATGGGGAGACAGTGATAAGCTTGTACACTTTTTCGGGTCTGCTTACCTCACATACGAGTCGGGTGCCAGGCCGATACCGGATGCGATAGGCAAATTTGTGGAAACCGGGGAGGTTGCACTGAAACTCGACACTGCCGCCGACCCGAGAGATGTTTTTACGAACAGGCTGGGACAACAATTCGGCCAGGCGCTCAGCGACGGTAAAGACGCACTTCCCTCCGACTACCTGAGCGCAAGGTACATCAAGAAATGAATTTTCTGAGAAGGTCGAGATCTTCAGGAGTCGTGATTTTGAAATTGACATGGCGCGGCTCGACAACGTACGCCCTTACGCCGATCTTTTCCATGAGCATTATCTCATCCGTCAACCCCGAGTAATCGGAAACCCTGTCGTAAGCACTCTTAAGAAGACCCGATCTGATTACTTGCGGTGTCTGCGCCGCATAAACCGATGACCGGTCTATCGTGGATGCACAGAAGCCTTTCTTGTCCACGACTTTAAGTGTATCCTTGACTCTTGACGCCAGGAATGCAGCGCCGTGTTCCCATCCTGCTTCTATCACCCTTTGAAGATCCTCTGTCGACAGAAGAGGCCTGGCAGCATCGTGGATGCAGACCAGGTCGTCATCGTCGAGGAAAGTCTTTAGAGATTCATACGCATTCTTCACCGACACGTTCCGTTCGGCGCCTCCACCGACAATTCCGATGAGCGCGGCGTATCCCGACGACTTCACAATTGCAGTGAAGCCGGAGATGCCCTCAGACGGCACCGCGATGCAGATCCGGGAGACACTCCTCAATTCGGCGAAGAGTTTCAGGAGCCTTAAGATAAGCGGCTTTCCGCCGATTTCGATGAGGGGTTTGGAAACTCCACCGAGACGCTTACCGGCACCGGCCGCCGGGATTATTACACCTACTTTACCCGACATTTACAATATCAACATTGCGTCGCCGTAACTGTAGAACCGGTACCCATCCTTGATCGCTTTTTTGTAGGCCCGCGTCATGAACTCGTGGCCGGTGAAAGCGCTGACGAGCATTATCAACGTCGTTTCCGGGAGATGGAAGTTGGTGACCAGATGATCGACAACCTTGAATTCGTACGGAGGATAGATGAACTTGTCGGTCCATCCTCTTCCCGCCTTGACGTGGTTGTCGGTGGTGACATTTGATTCAAGTACCCTGACAACGGACGTTCCGACCGCAAACACATGCTTCCTGGCGTCGATGGATTGATTGACCGCTTTGGCTGTATCAAGTGGGACCTCGTAGAACTCGGAATCCATCCTGTGCTTCGTCAGATCCTCTACATCTACGGTTCTGAAAGTACCGATACCTATGTGGAGCACCACCGGAACGATCTTAACACCTTTCTTCTGAAGCTTGGTGAAAAGGCGGTTTGTAAAATGGAGGCCGGCCGTGGGAGCGGCAACTGCACCGACAACTTTAGCGTATATGGTCTGGTAGTCCTCTTTGTCTTTCTCAGTCGGCTCACGTTTGATATAGTGAGGGAGAGGCATCTGCCCGATCTTGTCGAGTATCTTGTAAATATCGCCCTTGTAATTGAACTTTATGGTCCGTCCGCGGCTTGTCGTGTTGTCGATCACTTCGGCGTGTATTCGCTCATCATCAAAATAAATCTTGTTGCCGATCCTGACTTTCCGCGCAGGTTCGACGACGACATCCCAGATCCCTTCCTCGTGGTTCAGCTCTCTCAGAAGGAGGACCTCGATCTTCGCGTTTGTCTTTTCTTTCCTTCCGAGAAGCCTCGCCGGAAACACTTTTGTCTCGTTGACAACGAGCGAATCGCCTTTTTGGAAGTATTCTGCGATCTGGTGGAAAGTGCGGTCTTCAATCTGTTGCGTTTTTCTGTTCAGGACCATCATTCGGGCATGGTCACGCGGTTGCACCGGCGCCTTCGCGATCAGGTTCCGGGGAACTGCGTATTTGAAGTCTGTTAGTTTCATCATTACCTAATCCCTTTGTTTAATTTTGTTAGTCCCGGTCCCGTTGGACGGAACCGGGACGGGACTACGGCCATCTTACCTTTTGGATTTCCTCGCGGATTTCTTTGCCGGTTTCTTCGCAGCCTTTCGTGAGGCAGCAGAGACTGCCACCGGATACTTTAGAGCCGCCCGCGCGGCCGCCAACCTTGCGATCGGCACCCTGAAGGGAGAGCAGCTGACGTAGTTGAGCCCGATCATGTGGCAGAACTCTACCGACGACGGTTCGCCGCCATGTTCACCGCAGATACCGAGCTTGAGGTTCGGTTTGACGGAACGCCCCTTCTCCTTCGCCATCTTCATCAGGGAACCGACCCCGTCGCGATCAAGCACCTCGAACGGATCCTTCGCGTAGATCTCCATCTCGGTGTAAGGAACCAGGAACCTGGCTGCGTCGTCGCGGCTGACGCCGAGCGTCGTCTGGGTCAGATCGTTCGTCCCGAAACTGAAGAACTCGGCAACCCTGGCTATTTCGTCGGCGGTTATGGCACCACGAGGAATCTCGATCATCGTGCCGACGAGATAACTGAACTTGACTCCGGCCTGCTTCATCACATCGTCGGCTACCTTCCTGACGATCGCCGCCTGGTTGTCAAGTTCTTTTACGTTTCCAACCAACGGGATCATGACTTCCGGCTCGACCTTCATCCCTTCTTTCTGGACGTTGGCCGCAGCCTCAAAGATCGCCCGTGACTGCATTTCGGTTATTTCGGGGTAGATGATTCCGAGCCTGCAACCGCGGAAGCCGAGCATCGGGTTGAACTCGTGGAGATCTTCCACTCTTTGGTGCACTTTCTCATAGCTTATTCCCATCTCGGCAGCAAGCTGTCTCTGCGCCTTCTCTTCGTGCGGAAGAAATTCATGCAGAGGCGGGTCGAGAGTTCTGATTGTCACGGGCCTCCCGGCCATTGCCTTGAAGATTCCTTCGAAGTCCTTGCGCTGGAGAGGAAGCAGTTTGGCTAACGCAGCCTTCCTCGCCTCGAGCTTGTCGGCGAGAATCATTTCGCGCATCGGACCGATCTTGTCTTCACCGAAAAACATATGTTCTGTCCGGCAGAGACCGATCCCTTCTGCGCCGAAGGCAACCGCGTTCGATGCCTGGTCGGGCTGGTCGGCATTTGTACGTATCTTCAATGTCCTGTACTTGTCCGCCCATCTGAGAACTTTGGCAAACTCCTGGTAAACGGGCGCATCTTTCGGATCGAGTGTCCTGTCGATCAGGACCTGCAGTACCTCCGACGGCTTCGTAGCGATTTTACCTTCTACCACTTCGCCGGTGGTCCCGTCGATGGAGATCCAGTCGCCTTCCTTTATGACTTTGCCGTTGACTCTCATAGTGTGGGTGGAGTAGTCAATCTCGAGCGCTGAGCAGCCTGCGACGCAGACTTTTCCCATCTGGCGAGCCACGAGGGCGGCATGTGAAGTCATTCCACCCCTGGCAGTAAGAATTCCTGCCGCCGCGTCCATTCCTCTTATGTCTTCCGGTGATGTCTCGATACGGGTCAGGATCACCGTCTCACCGCGCTTGTGCCACTCTTCGGCATCCGGCGCATTGAACACTACTCGTCCGGTCGCTGCTCCCGGTCCGGCGTTCAAGCCTTTCGCGAGAAGTCTGTCACCTTTCACGGCCGCTTCCTTTTCCTTCAGGTCGAAGACCGGACGCAAGAGCTGGTTCAGCTGATCCGGCTCGACTCTGCCGATGGCATCCCTCTCGGAGATAAGACCTTCTTCCACCATGTCGACAGCCATCTTGATCGCTGCAAATGCCGTTCTCTTTCCGACACGGCACTGGAGCATGTAGAGCTTGCCTTCCTGTATGGTGAACTCAATATCGTTCATATCTTTGTAATGCTTCTCGAGCGTCTTCCGGATTTTATCGAGTCGGGCGTATATCTTCGGATTCTCCTTCTTCAGCTCCGAGATAGGTATCGGAGTCCTGATTCCGGCAACCACATCCTCGCCCTGGGCATTCATGAGATACTCGCCGTAGAACTGGTTCGTCCCGGTGGCAGGATCACGTGTGAATGCAACGCCGGTTCCGGAAGATTCTCCCATATTCCCGAATACCATGGCTACGACGCTGACCGCCGTTCCCCACGATTCCGGGATGTCGTACATTTTCCGGTAAGCTATAGCGCGGTCGTTGTTCCACGATCCGAATACGGCTCCTATCGCTCCCCACAACTGTTTCATCGGATCTTCCGGAAAATCGTTTCCGGTCTTCTCTTTGATCGCCCTCTTGAACTGCCCGACAAGATCCTTCAAGTCTTCTGCGGTCAGTTCCGTATCATTGTGGACACCCTTTTCCTTTTTCTTCTTTTCAATGATCACTTCGAAAGGATCGATCTCATCCTTGTGGGTCGGCTTTAGTCCGAGTACAACGTCGCCATACATTTGCACGAAACGTCTGTAAGCATCGTACGCAAAACGCGGGTTGTTCGTCTTCTTAACTACGCCCTGAACGACTTCGTCATTAATTCCGAGGTTGAGGATTGTGTCCATCATTCCAGGCATGGACGCACGCGCCCCCGACCTCACCGAAACGAGGAGCGGGTTTTTCTTGTCCCCGAACTTCGCCCCGACGGAAGATTCCAGACGTTTCATCGCCTTCACGACTTCATCCTTCAGAGTCTTGGGATATGACTTCTTGTTGGCATAGTAATAGGTGCAGACTTCAGTCGTGATGGTAAATCCCGGAGGAACAGGCAGACCGATATTGGTCATTTCCGCGAGGTTCGCTCCCTTCCCGCCGAGGAGATTTTTCATCTCTGCCTTCCCATCTGCCTTCCCGTTGCCGAAAAAATAGACGTACTTTTCCTTGCTCATTTTCTAACCTCCATGTGCATATTTTTCAGTTTTCCGTTTTATTGTAAGACAAGAGCCGAACAGATCGAGCACTCCATGCGAGAACGGATTGTCAAAATGCATTCTTTCAGGATGCCATTGCACCGAGACGATTCGACTCGGTAAATCATCGGTTCCTTCGATGGCCTCAACCGTACCGTCTTCCGCTCTCGCCGCGATCTTCAGCCCGCTTCCGATCCTGTCCGCCGCCTGATGGTGTGCGCTGTTCACTTGACCTGCATCTTCTCGAATGAAATCCTTCAGGTGCGACTCGTTGAGAAGTGCGACACCATGTACTCTGTCTTCGTTATTTGAAATGGCCTTATGAATTCTTCCATAATATTTCTCGAGATCTAGCACAAGCGTCCCGCCTAAAAACACATTGAGCACCTGCAGGCCGCGGCAGATCCCTAAGATCGGCACGCGCCTGTTCATCGCATTTTCGATTAGCCTGAATTCCGTGCCGTCACGCTCGGGGTTAGTGTGGACGGTCTCATCCGACCAGTCTCCGTACAATTCCGGCGCAACGTCCTCCCCGCCGGTAAGAACAAGCGAGTCGCAGCTCCCGAACTCGTTCTCTTCCCCCCGTCTTAGAACGACAACTTCCGATTCCGGGAGCCTGAGGAGGTATTCCCGATATCTATCGTTCTTTTCGCCGCAGTCAGACATGCCGATCCTATGCATAGACTCTCCTGAAAACCCTGTTCAGAGCTCCGTCGATGTGCTCCTCGCCGAAGTCTACAACCGCTTTTTCGTCCAACGCATATATTTGCCTGATCTCATTTATCTGCGACAGCTCCTCATCCGAAAAAATCCGGACCGCATCCTTCGAAGTGGTAACCGCAATCCTGTCCTCGTTGCCCCCGAAAATTTCATCGATGTCATACTCGTCATACCAGTGGTGATCCCTGAAAGTCTTTCTGGAGACGGCTTTGCCCGCGATATTGTCCACATTTTCGAAAAACTGCTCCGCATTCGCGATGCCGCAGAAAGCGACCACATCCTTGTTCCTCAGAATATCGAGTGACACAAGTGAGCCTGCACGATCGAGCAATTCGGAAGCTACAAAATTGATCCCGGCAACGGGGATTTCAGGGTATCTTCTTTGAACTTCAGAGTACTCTCCATCATCGGAAACTCTTGTGTGGGCGGTGAGAATTATCACGTCAGCTTGTTTTATCCTTCGTTTTGAATCTCTCAGGTTACCGGCCGGCAAATAACTGTCAGACAGATCGTAGAGCGAATGCTTGAGGAGCACAAAATCTATGTCGCGGTGCAGTTCCCTGTTTTGCATACCGTCGTCTAGGACGAACACGTCTGCGCCGAATTGTTGAAGAACGGCCATCCCGGCGCGGTGCCTGTCGGCATGGACCGCAACCGGCACTTGCGGGAACTTGCGCGAGATCAACGCCGGCTCGTCTCCGATTACCTGGACGTCAGGCACATACCCGCATTCCGGACAGGCTATCACGAGATCGTCCGTCATCCGCTTATAGCCTCTCGACAGTATGGCCGGCTTCTTCCCGAGGAGCAGCAATTTCCCGACGAGGTACATTACAAACGGCGTTTTCCCGGAGCCGCCTACCGTAATATTCCCGACCGATATGACCGGTGCCGGCAGCTTCTTCACCCCCAGCAGACCGCTATCATATCCGAAGTTGCGGACGGACACGATGCCGCCGTACGCGAGACTGAACGGGAGCAATATGTTTCGCCAACCCTCGCTCATCGTCTCATATCGTTTCGAGGACAAGTTCCGCCGCCCTGTCCGATGCGCCTTTTTCTCCGATTACCGTCCTCAGCTCAGCGTATTTCGCTCTTATCTCGTCGACGACATTCTTGTTCGTTATTATCTCCTTCATTATCGAGGCCGCCCGCGTGGAAGTGAAGTCGTTCTGAATTAGCTCTTCCACGATCTTCTTACCGGCAACAATGTTCACGAGTGAGATGGAATCCAATTTCACAAGCATTCGACCGATGAAATAATTAATCCAGCTCGTCCTGTAAACGACTGCTATTGGAAGTCCGTGCAACGCCGCTTCCAGCGTAGCAGTGCCGCTTTTTATCAAACCGGCATCCCCGGCACTCATAAGTAAGTCCGGGTCGCGGCTGAACCTGACGCTTACCCCGGCTTCCCTCACGATCTGTTCATACACACTTTGATCTATACCGGAGGCGCATCCGATGACCGCTTCGAGCCTGGTTCCGATCTTCAACAACTCCTCTTTCAGCAGCTCGGCGGATTCGAGCATGGTCGGCAGGATCCGCTTCACTTCCTGCAACCTGCTTCCCGGAAACAAAACAAGCATCTTGCCGTTTTCATCCACCGAACATGACTTGCGGAAGCTCTCCAATTCGGATTTATCGTGAGTCCGAATTTCATCCAGCAGAGGATGCCCGACAAAACGAGCATTAACGCCTTCCTCCCTGTACATATCTTCTTCGAACTTGAAAATCGTGAGCATCAAGTCGACCGTCCGTCTTATCTTCTTGATCCGCCGCTTCCCCCAAGCCCAGATCTGCGGGCTGATAAAGTAGATCACCTTGATCCCGTTTCTCTTCGCCAGACCGGCGAACCGCAGGTTAAATCCGGGATAATCGACGAGTATCACTGCGGAAGGCTTCTCTGTTCTTACGGAACTCATAAGGTCTTTCCTCACTCTCCGCAGGAATGGCAGCTTAGAGAAGATTTCCGAAAATCCCATCACGGACATCTCTTTTGCATGATGGAGCAGTTCGACGCCGGCGGCCTGCATTTTCTCGCCGCCGATCCCGATCAACCTGACATCTTCACGTCTCTTCAGACTTTCAACCAGATTGGCAGCGTGTTTGTCCCCGGAGGCCTCTCCGGCGATAATGAGGACGGTCTTGCTCACGCCACGCCTCTGAAGATGTAAACCGCAAATAATATCAGCGATATGGAACCAAGTGCCAGCAGTGAAGACCGCTCCGAGCGCAATGCTCTTGCGAAATCAGGTTTAAGTCCGCTTCCGCCGCTGGAACCTCTGACATTCGGAAAAAACCTCGGGACCCGTGACTTGTATTCTTCCCAGTCCGGAAAAGTCTTCGCCAGATACTCTTCTTCAAGCGCTACAATCCCGGAGTATTGGAAAATGAAATAAACCAGTGCTGCGAGCGGCAGGTAGGGCATCAACGCGTTCGACATAATTCCCACGCCCACATACATGATAATGTTGCCGACGTAAAGCGGGTTTCTCAGGTGAGAATACGGTCCGTCAGTCACGAGCTGGGTTCCCCCGACCGCTCCGGTCGTGCGCGTTTCACTCCCTGCGTAAGAGACACCCCAGAACCTGACCGACTCACCGAGCAGCGTCATAAGCAATCCGATAAAAAGAGACACAGCCGTCGGCCGCGCGAACACAATCATGACAAGCAGAAACGGGATCGGGGTGTAACTGCGGTAGGTGAATAAATATTTTCTCCAGTCCGACGCACGCTGCGGCTCGGTCTTTGAAACCTTATACGTCATTCTGCCGAATAAGCCTCTCTTCGATTGAGCTCCGCCCGGTGACGTTTACGAAAATTTCCCGACGCAACCGTTTTACTGAATTTGACCAGTATGTCGTCGAAGCTCGTGAACGGGAAATAAGTGATGTTGTTCTCTTCGCAATATCGCAGGAGGTCATCCTTGGCGAAAACAATGTCGGCGTACTGCACCGCGCACCGGTCGGAAAATCCATTGCCGATATAAACCACCACATCATCCGGGCCGGTCATCATCAATATCTGATGCCCTTTGCAGTTCCCGCATTTGGTGCACTCCGATTGATAAGGAAGTTCAATCGAGATTTTGCGAGTGTCGAAGTGTGCAATGTTCGAATAGAACGGTATGCCCGGCAGACCGTTTGCTTCCAATATTTCTGTAATGTAGAAATCGAGCCCGTCGCTCAGAATTGTCACATCTATTCCGTGCTCAATGCAAGATAAATAGAACTTTTTGAATGAGGCGTCGATCTCACATGCCCTGCAGAACTCACGAGCTTCTTTTTCGCTGACATCGACATATTCGGCTTCTTGCAGGAGGAGCCCGCTCCCGGAGAGATCTCCCTTCTTCCACTTCTCGACAGCTTTCAAAGATTCAGCCTCACTGCCGAATCTCCGGAAGAATGAGTTGCCCACGTCGACTTTGGTTATAGTCCCGTCAAAATCCACGAACACTTTTGGAGTAAGTCCTGTCACTGGTTCATAACCCAATCATCGACAAATCTGACTGCTACCACCTTTGACACGCCTTGTTCTTCCATAGTGACGCCGTACAGGGTGTCGGCGGCTTCCATGGTGCGCTTATTGTGAGTGATGACGATAAACTGCGTGTCGTTTGAAAATTTCCGGATCATCCTGACATAGTTGTCGGTATTGTTGTCATCCAGCGGTCCATCGACCTCGTCGAGGATGCAGAAAGGGCTCGGCTTTACGAGGTAGATCGCAAAGAGAAGGGCGATGGCGGTCAGCGTCTTCTCACCGGCCGACAGCAGGTCGATGGATTGAGGGCGTTTGCCGGCGGGTTTTGCCATGATTTCAATCTTCGCCTCGAGGGGGTCGACATTGGGCTCCAGCCTCAGGTCGGATTCACCGCCGTCGAAAAGACTCTGGAAAGTCGTCTTGAAGTTTTCAGAAATCTGTTCGAAGGTTTCAAGAAATTTCTGATGAGCGGTGTGGTTAATTTCCGCGATGGTGGTAGTGAGAGTCTTCTCTGCTTCGAGCAAATCCGCCCTTTGGGCAACGAGAAAATCGAATCTCTGTTTTTCTTCGTTGTACTCCGAAAAAGCGACGAGGTTTACCGGCCCGAACGAGTCTACTCTGCCGCGCAGATAGTTCACCCTTTCTCTCGCGGCACCGATATCGAACTCTGCCGGCAAATTCATGGACTCGGGCGACTGCCGGGTGATATCGAAATTGAATTCTTCCATCGAGCGCTCGATGAGTCCCTTAGCTTGTACTTCCAGTTCGCTGATCTTGAGGCTGACCTGGTGAGCCGCCTCGAGGGCGGAGTCATGACTTGAGCGCGCCTCCTTCAGTTTCTTTTCCTCTTGGTCCTCGGTCGCCTTTCGTTCAGACAGTTTCATTCCGAATTCATTTGCCTGACCGTCAAGTGCATCCAGTTCGTGCCTTAGACTCTCCTTCGAATCTTCAAGGCCGCTCAATTTCTGTTGAAGCTGTTCGATCGTAATCCTGGTAGAATTGATCTCCTCGTCGGCTCTCGAAATTCCGTCAAGGTTCGTGCTTACCTGCTCCCCGGAAGACTCTATTTCACGCTTGAGGAAATTAAGCTTGTTTATACACTCGATATGTTTTGTCTGGGAATCCCTCAGCTGCTCATTTTTCAGCCGATATTCTTCTTCAATTACCTTCAATTCCTGCAATGAGGCCTGATACTCGTGGTCGGCCGAACTTTTCACGGAGGCCAGCTCCGTCAACAGGAGCTCGACGGCGTCAAGCTCACCCCGGGCCTCAGTAACCTCCTCATCAAGTTTGGCGATTCGTGCCCCCATATCCGCGATCTGTGTCTCGAGGTTCTGGTAGCTATGCTCGCTCTCAACGCTTGATTGTTCCACGCGGGCAAGCTGGAGCTCCAGGCTCCTGAGAATATCATTGCCGGTCTTGATGGGCAGTGCATCGGTTTCGGCTTGAAGTCTCTCGATCGACTTCTCGATATCGGATAATTCCTGTACAAGTTTGGGCTGTTCGCCCTTCAATTCCTCGAGTTGTCTGAGTTTTCCCACCCTTCCACCCTCCGTCCGACGGGTGCTTCCGCCGCGGATGATGCCTTTCGCGGAGTAGACGTCGCCGGTGAAGTTGACGCAGAGTACAGCGGGATCTTCCCTGAGAATCCGCTCAGCTTCCGAAAAGTTCTCGACAACCGCGACATTCCTGAAAAAGTAATCGCCCAGCGATTCATGCTCCGGGGCGACCTGGATATGGTCCAGAAGCTTTCTGAAAGGTGTGCTGCCTGGATGATAATCCACCTTTCGGATGCGGTCGAGGCAAACGAAAGTGACTTTGCCGAGATCGCGGGTGCGGAGTTCATCCACGGCACTTAATGCGGTATGCTCGTCGGGAGACACGAGGAAATTGGAAGCATCTCCGAGAATAGATTCGGCGGCCACCCTGTATTCCGGTACCACGTAGAATATATCGCTGAGAATTTCGAACTTGGGCAATCCGCGGATCTCGCCGCGCGCCAGCGCTTTCGCTCCGTCCGGGACACCTTCGAGATGCTCCACAAGCCCATTGAGAAAATCTATTCTCGCGTCGTTGGCCTGAATGACATCTCTTTGCTTCTGTGCGACCGCTTTCTTCCGTTCGATCTCGCTGAACAACTCTTCTCTGTGGAGTTCCAGGTCGCTGAGTTTTGCCTTCTCATTTTCAATTTCAGACGAATACTTTTCTTTTTCGGCCCTCGATGATCCCAGGCGTGCTTGAAGCTGCCCACGCTCTTCCTCTACCTGGCTCTTTCGCGCCAGAAGTTCTTCGCTGTGGGACCGGACTCTCTCGAGGCGGGCGTGAGCCCTTTCCCTTTCGTTTTGTCTCAGTGCGAGATCGTTCAATATCTTTATCAGGGACTCGTGGCTCGAGTTCGACTTTTCTCTCGCAGAGAAGAGCTGCTGTTCGAATTTCGTGAAACTTTCCTGCTCGGCGGAGAGGGTCATGGACAAATTCTTCTCTTCTTTCCCGGTTTCCAGCAGGCTGAGCTTCAGTTCCTCAATCTGAGATGCAAGTGTCCTGTTCCTGTTTGCGAGATCGACCTTGCGGCCCTCCATCGCGCTGATGTTTTCGGAGAGTCCCCGTCTGCGTTCCATCAAAACCGCGGTTTCTTCCTCGACGCCGTGAAGCAGGGCCTGCTTTTCCGACTTCTGCAGGCGCACGGCCGACAGGCTCTCCTCCACCTCCCCTATCTCGGAGTGGATGAGCCTGAGAAGCTCCTCTTCGTGGGAAAGTCTGCTGAGTGCGTCGGCCTTCTCGGTTTCATTCACCGACAGGCTTTCCTTCAACGGGCCTACCTTGCCGATGATGGAATGATATTCCGAAAACAGGTACTGGCGTTCGAGCGAACCAAGCTCGTCCACAAAACGTTTGTATTGCTCCGCCTTTTTGGCCTGCCTCTCGAGTGAATTGACCTTCTTCTCTATTTCCGCAATCAGGTCGTTTACGCGGAGAAGGTCCCGCTGCACGTCGTCGAGTTTGCCGAGCGCCGCTCGTCGCCTCGCTTTGTACTTCGTGACTCCCGATGCCTCCTCGAACATCTTCCTTCGCTCATCCGTGTTTTCCCGGAGAATGTCCTCGACCATCTTCAGCTCTATCACCGAATATGCCGTGGCCGCCATCCCGGAATCCATCAGCATATCCTGGATATCCTTCAAGCGACATTGATTCCTGTTTATGAAATACTCGCTCTCTCCGGACCGGAAGACACGGCGGGTAATGCTGACTTCGGAGTAATCGATCGGAAGCAGTCCCTTGTCGTTCTTGATGGTGATTGTGACTTCAGCCATTCCGAGAGGCTTCCGGTTCTTTGCTCCGTTGAATATCACGTTTTCCATCGAATCGCTTCTGAGCATGCTTGTCCGCTGTTCTCCGAGCACCCAGCGAATCGAATCGAGCACGTTCGTCTTCCCGCACCCGTTCGGTCCAACTACGGCAGTAATTCCCCCATTGAAAGTCAGTTCAGTCTTTATGGCAAATGACTTGAATCCAAGCAGTTCTAGCTTCGAAAGGAACATCTATGTTACTCTATTCTCGACGATGAATTTATAAAAGAACTTGGCATACGGGATCACTCCATCAGTGCCGTTGAAATAGAATGTTACAAGTACAATCAGGGCAACGAGTATCACTGAGCCTACAATCCCGACGCGAACCGTAGGGAGATCGTAAATCACTCCTATGCCATGGAACAGCCTGAACAAACTCAGCAGGAATAGTGCAACAAGGATGACGGATGCCGCCCACACAAACCTCGGATCGCCAAGCAGCCTGAACAGAATCATGTCCGCAAGGATCAGAACCGCCATAGGAAGCATCGACCACGTGGCAACGGTGAAGGCACTCACCATCTGGATCCTGATCTTGACAGGGTACGAAAGCAATTTTATTATGAGAGTCACCAGGATAATCAGCACCATGATTAGAATCGTAAAAGCAATTATGAAGTTCACCGGATGCCAGATCAGGTAGTCCACCTTGATTTTCAGGAAGTCGCTCGGTATCAGCAGCCCGAGAAGTCTGTCGAAGACGTAATTGTCGCGAAAGGCATAGAACAAACTCGACAGGTAAATGGAAATTCCCGCCGATACAAGGAGCAGCACGGTCGAAGTTTGAAAAGCGGAGATCATGCGCTGGTCCCGGATGTCCGCAAAAAAGTTGTACGGCCTGAAGATGGCACGGGTCGCGCTCTCCCTGAACCACCGCCTGCTGTAGTGAAGATATGTAATGAGAACGAGCAGCAGCGTGGACAGGATCACGTAAATAATCGGAGGAGTGTCGGAGTAGTTCCCAATCGGAAGCGTCGGTAAAGTCTCGTCGTTGAAGAGCGCCCTGACCGCGGCAAAAGCCGGTCTCTTTTCCCTCCAGTAACTCACGAGGCCGTACGTATAAAGGTAAGGATGACTGTTTTGCAGCAAATGCGGAACCTCGCCCTCCCAATCAGCGAAACTGTTGACAGAGATTCCGGCAAATCCTCCATTCTCGATCGACTCAAACGCATCCACCAGGTATCTCGCCTGGTGCTCCAGGGAAAACGGGTCCGAATAACCGTTGTGGTTCCCGATCTCGGTTTGAGTCCCGACCGACGAAATCCAGTAAGTGTTTTCTCTCGACGAAGCCGAGATCGCGGCGAGGAAGCCTTTTAGCTTGCGGGATGAATTGAACGGCGACAAATCGAGTCCGACAAAATCCGCATCGGTCGACACGGTATCTGTCATGCCGGTTAAAGGCGTGTAGTAGACAAGCTGGCTGCTCTCGTTGTGCACGAGCGTCGCAACGGCCGATATGTAATCCTGTGTCACTCCGGCAGTCGGATCCAGATTGCTGCCTGCTGAAATTGCTACGACCGCCGGGTGGAGAGAAGTATTTTGAATGACTTCCTGCAAATATCCCTGAAGGGAATTTCGGTACCTGCCGGATTCCAGCACCGACGGTGGCGCGTCAACAAGAGGCATCTCCTCGAAAATCATCAAGCCGAACCGGTCACACAGGTCGAGCAATTCGCGCGATGGAGGGTAATTGACTACCCGGATCGCATTTGCCCCCAGCGTTTTGATTACTGCCACATCCTTCTCGAGCTGTACTTCACTCATCGCGGCACCTACTCCCGGATAGTCAGCCGCGTAATTCACACTCTTTATGAAAATCTGATTGCCGTTGAGGTAGAACTTTCCGCCCGTAACTGCGATCGTCCTGAAACCGATATCCCGCACATATTCGTCAACCAGAGTTTTCCCCCGGTAAATTGAAAATTGAAGTTCGTATAGATTCGGCTGTGAAGGCGACCATAGATTCGGGTTCTGAACCGCCATAGATATGTGGACTTTAACGTTGTGATTCTGCGACAACTCAAAGGCGTCGTCCCCGGATTTCGCCACGATCTTGCCGTTTGCCTTGTCAACGAGCACGGCCTGTGCGATCATCGGCAATGAAGTCGCCGTCGTATCGATTCCGTACCTCGAGTAATCTGATGCGTAAACCACAATTTCACTTTCAACCCCCGCCGAGCCTAACGTCGAACTGAGCGTTGTCCTTACAGTCGGATCGTCAATGTATATCGGAGGCTTCACATTGATATGTGCCTCCCGGAACAGTCCGCGATAACATTTAGGCTGATACGCCAGCTGTTTCAACGGGATAGTGGAAACTGGATTGAGATTGTTGTCGCTAATTACCTCTATTACATTCTCAGCACCCGATTGCAGAAGTCTGTCCGGGATCTTCACACTAATAGCTGAGTATGCCCCGTTGTGAATTGCCACGAACTCATTGTTTATCCGTATCTCAGTAGAAGTGCCCCCGCTGCCCAGTGCAAGACTGAAGACGTTGTGATCCACAAAATTGGCCGGGACGTAAACTCTCTTGCGATATATGACTCTCCCGTCGTAGCTAAAAGTCGAGGGAACAATAATATTGATCCAAGTTTTTCCACCGTCTGTTGAAGCCTTCCATTCACCGTTCAGGTCAATTTTTCCTCTCGTTGAGGTGGTTTGCACGTACTGCAGACCGTGTTCCGACAGCTCCGCCTTCGGATCAGGGGATTGCTGAGCGTAGGAAAAGGGTGAAAACAGGAGAAGAAGAATGAAAACAGCGAAAATGACCGGTCTTGGAAGCTTGAAGGGGGACATTTATTGAGGTTTAACTCCCATTGTCAGTAAATTTAATCAAATTGAGAGGGGAATGCAATCGGCGCGGGAGGGAAATTGGTCTTGATTTAAGCTAGATGAGACTAGAAAGTGTCTTTTGCGCGGCGACTTCTCCGGCCCGTATCATCTCATCAAGTTTGTCGAAATTGGCCCATGTGAACTTTCCCACTTTGGGATGAATCGAGACATCCGCATTAGAGAGTTGGGTCTGGCTAAGGTGGTAGCCAGTGATTTCGGCCGCTCGCATCGCAATCTCGAAGGCCGTATCCAGCGGGGCGTCGCGTTCCAGATCCATGGGAACTTCAACAGCCAGCACTTTTCCGCCGAACAACCGGCGCGCTGCCGCCACCGGCACAACGCTGACCGTGCTGCCGTCAACGAGCAGGTGCTGCGAAATTCGGATCGGGTCCATAAACCCGGGTATTGAAGAGCTTGCTATTACCGAAGGGAGTAACCTTCCCCGATCGAGGATAACCTCTTTGCCGGTTTGCAGATCGGTGGCAACACATGCAAAGGGAACCTCCAGATCGGAGAACCGCACATCGGGCAGCAGATGTCTGAACGCCTCATCCAGAATATCGCTCGAGAAAACCGCACGTGTCGAAGCTGCTTTTACATACAGGAAACGCTTCCCAAGTCCTCTGGCAATCTTCTCGGGGGCATGCAATACGTCCGGATCTTCAGAAAGGATGAAGAACGCCTTAGCATACTTCTCATGGAATGAACTGGATAGAAACTTCCTGACAATCTCCTCGACCTCTACTGCGTCCCGATAGACCGCATACATCGCACCAATTACAGCACCCATGCTGGTACCCGTAATTGCCTTAATGTCTACCCCTTCCCGCTCAAGTACCTTCAGAACACCGATATGAGCCAGCCCTCTCGCGCCACCACCGCCAAGCGCGAGGACAAAACCTGTCTTCTTTGTTCTGATTCTCATTGCTCGGATTTCTCAGGCGTAGTGGTATACATTTTTTCCGGGGGACCCCGTTACCTCTTACTGCCGACTCAGCTTACTCTTTCCACCACGAATTCGGTCAGCCGCAGGAGAGAATCTCTCGATTTTGAATCCGGGATCTCTTCAAGTTCACACCTGGCCATCGAAATAAACTCTTCCGCTTTTTGGTGGGCGCGCCCGATCCCGTCATATTTGTGGGCGAAGTCGATCACTTCGCTTATTCTCGAGCCGCTCTTTCCTTTTTTCAGCAGCTTCAGTACTGACCTGGCAGTTTCTTTCGGCGCATTTTGGAACGCGTAAATCAACGGAAGGGTTATTTTCCTCTCACGAATATCCCCGCCGATCGGTTTGCCCAGCGTCGCTTTCTTCCCTTGATAGTCCAGAATATCGTCCCTGATCTGAAAAGCCATGCCGATGTATTCTCCAAAATCCTTAAGATGTGCGATGGTCGTGCTGTCATTCGTGGCGCTTGTGGCACCAAGCTCACAGCAAGTCGAGATTAGCGATGCGGTCTTGTCGGAAATAATCCTGAAATATGTGGATTCATCCATATCGAACTGACGTGATTTTTGGATCTGGAGCAGCTCACCCTCGCTCATCCTTCGGACAGCGACTGAGCTTATCTTCAGAAATCGGAACTCGTCATTCTCCAGAGAATGGAGCAAGCCTCTCGAGAGGAGATAATCTCCCAACAGAACCGCGACCTTGTTTTTCCAAACCGCATTGATGGATGCGATCCCGCGCCGCTCCTCCGCGTTGTCGACAACATCATCATGTATGAGGGTCGCGGTGTGCAGCATCTCAACGAGTGTTGCCGCCCGGTATGTTCTCCGATTGACTCCGCCGGTAGCCGCGGCAGAAAGGAGAACCAGTATCGGGCGTATCCTCTTTCCCTTCTGGCGGAGCATGTACCGGGTGACAGTGTCCACCAATCCGACGCTTGAACGGACAGCTCGCCTGAATTCTGCATTGAAAGTCTTCAACTCGTCCCGGATAGGGAATGCTATTTCATCGAGTTTCAAGAACGACCTGTAATGATTTACTCAGACGCTTCTTCTTTCGTATGTTTGCTGGACCTGGTGACCTTCACGACAATAATCGATACTTCGTATAGAAGGTAAAGCGGGATTGCCACCATGACCTGGCTGGCGACATCGGGGCCGGGAGTTATCGCGGCGGCCACGAGCAGTATGACAATTACTGCGTGCCTGCGATAGCGTTTCAGAAATTGCTGGTTGATTATGCCGAGCTTCGCGAGGAAAAACGACAGCATGGGAAGTTCGAACACAACTCCGCATGCGAGGATCATTCCGGTGATGAATCCGAAATATGCCTGCACGTCGATTATGTTTTCTATCGACGGTGAACCGAATCCCGAGAAAAACGACAGCGCATTCGGTATCAGGATGTAATAGCCGAATGATCCGCCGAGTAGAAAGAAAAACGAGGAGAAGAAGACGATGGATGATATGTACTTGCGTTCCCTGGGATAGAGAGCCGGCTGGACAAACTTCCAGAACTGGTAGATCGTGTTCGGCAAGCTGACGATGGCGCCCGCTATGAACACAAGCTCCATGTATAGCATCAGCTGGCCGTACGGCTTCAGGTTTTGAATCTTCAGCGGTGGTGTGGCATGTATCGCAGGAGCCAGCAGGAATTTATTGACGATGGCGTCCGCAAAGAAGGCGCAAGCCGCAGTGCCGACGGCTATTCCGACGAGAGACCAGATCAACCGGCTGCGCAGTTCCTCAAGGTGATCCCAGAAGGACATCTCCCTCTGGGCCTCTTCCGGCAGCTCAATATCATGAACTCGCTCGCTCATGAGCTAAGCGGAGAATACTCCCTGGAGAAATCGTAAAGCGGGAACCTGCCGCACAACGCCGCAACGTCCGCTTTCACATCCGAATACACTTTTTCTTTTCCCACGTTTGTGACGACACGATCTATCAGGTCAGCCACGATCGACATCTCGTCTTCGCCGAATCCGCGCGTCGTAACAGCGGGAGTGCCGATCCTTATCCCGCTTGTGACAAGCGGGGACTTATCGTCGAATGGGACCATATTCTTATTCACCGTTATCCCGCTCAATTCCAGTGCCCTTTCGGCGTCTTTGCCGGTCACGTTTTTGCTTCTCAGATCTACGAGTATCAAGTGATTATCAGTGCCGCCCGATACGAGTTCGTAACCCTTTCTTGTCATCTCGTCGGCCAGCCGCTTTGCGTTCGAGACTATTCGTCGTGCGTAAGAGGCGAACGATTCATTGAGTGCCTCCCCGAACGCGACAGCTTTTGCAGCAATCACATGCATCAGGGGACCTCCCTGAATTCCCGGCATCACATTGGAATCCACAATTTCCGACATCATCTTCAGCCTGCCGCTCTTGGGGGCGGTCAAGCCGAAAGGATTTTCGTAGTCTTTCCCTATGAGTATCAGTCCACCCCTGGGACCCCTGAGCGTCTTATGAGTTGTCGAAGTCACGATGTGGCAGTGAGGCAATGGATCGTTCAGGAGCTTCATGGCGATCAAACCGGCAGGATGGGCGATGTCGGCCATCAGGAAGGCACCGACGCTGTCGGCGATCGCACGGAAACTTTTAAAATCGATGTCCCGCGGGTAAGCGCTGGCGCCCACCACTATCATTTTAGGTTTATGCTGAACCGCAAGCCGCTCGACTTCTGCCATATCGATATGTCCCGTGTCCTTGGTCACTCCGTAGGGAACGATATTGAAGAGCTTGCCGCTGAAATTCACTGGAGAGCCGTGTGTCAGGTGACCGCCGTGGGACAAGTTCATCCCGAGAATCGTATCTCCCGGTTTGATAAATGAGAAATATGCGGCCATGTTCGCCTGGCTTCCGGCATGAGGCTGGACATTCGCATATTCGGCTCCGAAGAGTTTTTTTACCCTCTCACGCGCTATGTTCTCGGCGACGTCGACAAACTCACAACCGCCGTAGTAACGTTTGCCCGGGTATCCTTCGGCGTATTTGTTCGTGAGCACCGTACCGAGTGCAGCCAGCACCGCCTTGCTGACGAAGTTTTCGGAAGCGATCAGCTCAATGGTTTTGTCCTGTCGTCCTATTTCACCTGCGACAGCTCTGAAGAGTTCCGGGTCGGATTCTTTGAGAATATCGAGAAAATCCATGATGTCCGCCTCTCTTGATGAAAATTAATCAGCGCCCGCTGAGGCTGTGTATCTTGTCCACGCGCACCTTGTGTCGTCCGCCTTCAAAAGATGTTGACAACCACGTGCGGATTATTTTTTCGGCTGTACCCCAATCGAGCAGGCGCCCCCCGAGACTCAATACATTCGCGTCGTTGTGCTTCCTGGCCAACTCCGCCATCTCGACGCTGGTGCAGAGCGCAGAACGAACTCCTTGCACCTTGTTGGCGACCATGTCCACACCTATGCCGCTTCCACACGCGAGTATTCCCCTGTCACAGCGCCCGCTGCCTACTGCCTTGGCCGCCGCGTACGCATAATCCGGATAATCGCACGGTTTCTCTGCATCAGAGCCGAAATCCTCGTACTCGAGATGAAGCTCGTCTAAC
>JAJYJD010000244.1 GCA_021789755.1 Bacteroidota bacterium | reverse complement strand
CGGTCGGTATGCATATCGGCGCCGTTTCAATGAACGACAAACCGCTGAGTTACAGGTATGATGGAAAGATTCTGTCGATCTTCTTCCCGAAATCTTATGGGTTGAACGACAAGCTGACGTACAGCATTACTTACACCACACAGCCTTCACGCGGCATTTTCTTCATAACGCCGGACAAAGGCTATCCGAAAAGAAACCCGGAGGTGTGGAGCATGAGTGAACCCGAAGACGCAAGATACTGGTTCCCCTGCCATGATTACCCCGACGATTTCACGGCCAGCGAAATGATCGCGACTGTGCCGTCCGGGTGGACTGTGATTTCAAACGGCGTATTGAAACATGTTGCTCCGACAGATGGCGGCAAGGAGAATACTTTCGACTGGGTCGAATCGCGCCCGCATGTCGTATATCTCATCTCGATCATCGCGGGTAAATTCGAGGAGTTCCAGGATCACCTCGGAAGCCTGCCGATCGACTTCTATTCCGACCCGAGCTACGGGAGCGACATAAAGTCCAACTTCTCCAGAGAGCCGGACATTGTCAAGTTCTATTCCCACATAACCGGCCAGCCGTTTGCCTGGGAGAAGCTTGCACTCACAACCGTCACCGATTTCACATGGGGCGGCGAGGAAAACGTTTCTGCAATCACACTTACCGACGGGACTCTTCATGACAGGGACGCAGAGCCGCAGGTATCTAGCGTCGGCCTGATAGCACACGAGACCGCTCACCAGTGGTTCGGCGACCTGCTGACCACTAGATCTTGGGCGAACTCGTGGCTTAACGAAGGATTCGCAACTTATTTCGAGGCCCTTTACAGGGAGCACGCTTTCGGAAAGCGGGAGTTCCAGTACGAAATGTACGGGAACCACCGACAGACAATCTCGGCAGACCACGCCGAACGCCGCCCCACCGTCTACAACCGTTACTACGACCCGGTGGATATATTCGGGGCTTTCATCTATCCCCGCGGCGCTTCAATCCTTCACATGCTGAGGTTCTTCCTCGGCGACACGCTCTTCGACAAAGCGATCAGATATTACGTCCACGAATACAGACACAGGAACGTCGACACACATGATTTTGCAGAAGCAATCAGCGAGGCTACAGGCTACAACGTCAACTGGTTCTTCAACGAATGGCTTTACAAAGCCGGACATCCGGTTTTCGATGTCGACTATTCCTATAAACCCGATAACCAGGCCGTTGTAATGCACGTCGAGCAGATTCAGAAAATCGACAGCCTTACACCCGTCTACAGGACTCCTGTCGACATCCGGATTGTCACTCCGACGTCAACTATTACGAGGCGAGTGTGGATCGATTCCCTTTCTAACACATTCGATTTCGCTGTCGATGGCAGGCCTCTGATGGTCAATTTCGACGAAGGCCACTGGCTCCTCGACGAGATCCATTTCCCTAAGTCGGCAGCCGAACTGACTTACCAGCTGCAGTCCGACTCAGACGTCGTCGGAGAAATCTGGGCAGCTAAACAGCTGGTCCGGAACCATCTTGACAGCGCCGAAGCTCCCTTGATAGCTGCTTTGAAAGACGAAGGCTTCTGGGCTGTCCGCCGACAATGCGCGAGGTTGCTTGGACGCTTCAATGACGACAAGGCACGCGAAGCGCTGATCGCTGCCACTGACGATAAAGACGCCAGGGTGCAGGAAGCCGCCATCAGGTCGCTAGGCGAGTTCAGGCACGATGCGAAGATCGAGTCACTCTTGAGGGGAATTTTCTACGATAGGACAAACTACTTCGTAAGGGCCGCCGCCATCACGGCAACTACTCAGGTCGATTCCGAAAAGGCTTTGCATGTCATCTACACAGCGCTCGACAGGGATTCCTACCACGAGATACTACGCACGACTGCGTTGAGAGCCCTCACAAAATCAAGACCGGAAATGGCTCATGAGATAGCGGTGAACTACGCAAAATACGGAGAACCCGAGAACCTGAGGACGGCCGGGATTTCAGTACTGACAAGCCTGGACATGGATCACGAAAATACCGTCGCTTTACTTTCGAAATATGCTTCGGATCCCTACATCTGGGTTCGCGCCACCGCGATCGCAGGTCTCGGAAAAATCGGCGACAAATCCGTTATACCGTTGCTCCAGAAGAGAATGAATCTGGAGTCTGACGGCAGATTGGTGAGCATGGCCAAGTCGGCAATTCATTCCATCGAAGCAAGAGAAAAGTAATAATCGAACTACGGGGAGCGTTCAATGGGACGCTCCCCTTTTTTAAAACAATCGCAGGGGGCCGTTGTCAAAATGCAATCGCGCAATCAAAGCGATCGTGTAACCCATGCAAAGCGCCGCCGTATTCTGACGAAAAGGACAATCATTTGAGAAGCACTTTTCTACTGTTCACCACAATTGCCCTCGTTTATTCAACCTCACCGGCACAAACAATCCCCGACACGAGCAACCAGGTGAGATTCGCAATCAAAGCCGTTCGAATCCACGGCGATATAGATTTGACCGGCAAGCTGACCGATCCGCACTGGAAACTCGCTCCAAGAGTGCATCTGGACTACGAGATCCAACCGGGGGACAACACCCCGGCTCCGCAGAAGACCACGGCAATGGTCCTATACAATTCACATTATTTATACATCGGCTTCAACTGCCACGATACAGAGCCATCTCAAATCAGAGCTCACATTACAGACCGCGACAATGCGTTCGACGATGACTTCGTGGGGGTCATCTTCGATACGTACGGCGACCACCAGCGTGCCTATGAAGTATTCGAGAATCCGTTCGGAGTTCAGATGGACGGATTGAGAAATGGAAATAATGAAGACATGAGTTTCGACATGGTCTGGTACTCAGAAGCGTCTATCAACGACAGCGGCTACACGGCAGAGATGGCGATCCCCTTCAAGAGCCTGCGTTTTCCGGCCAAGGATGTTCAGAACTGGGGAATAGAATTCTTCCGGAACCTCCCGAGAAAAAGCCGCATTCAGATCTCCTGGGTGAAACTAAACCTGAATGACCCATGCGTTTTATGTCAGACGGGAACCTTGAATGGTCTTGAGGGTCTTCAGTCGACAGGAGCGCTTGAGTTACTCCCATACGCAATGGCTGTCGAGAGCGGAGACATAAACGATAATACCAATCCAAGTTCCGGATTCTCCAACGGCCCCATCAAAGGAAGAGCCGGCCTCGGTATGAAGTATACCCCCAATCCCAGCCTGTCGCTGGAGGCTGTCGCGAATCCTGACTTCAGCCAGATCGAGTCCGATGCCACACAGATAAGTGTCAATAATACTTACGCTTTGTTCTATCCGGAGAAACGCCCGTTCTTCATGGATGGGAGCGATATTTTTGCGACAACAATACAGGCATATTATTCGAGGATGATAAACAACCCCATCGCCGCGGGTAAGGTCGTAGAGAAAGCCGGTCCGTGGTCCGTGGCATATTTAGGGGCGGAAGACAGGGATTCTCCTTTCATAATTGCTGGCGAGGAAGGCAGCGTCTCAGACAACAACGGCGATAACACGTTCCCGACTTCGTACAGGTCGTTCTCGAATATACTTAGGGCCAGATACAATTTTGGTCTGCAGTCTTTTGTCGGAGGACTGGCGACGACCAGGAATTTTACGCGCGCCCACAACTATGTCGGCGGCCTCGATTGGAGTCTGTTCTTCGGAGGGAGCTACACCTTCGACGGGCAATTCCTCGTGTCGAATACTCGCGAACTTAACGATACGAATCTCGTTTCCGACCCGACTTTTTTCGGCAACACGAAATTCACAAAAGCGTTCGACGGTCAGGAATACAACGGGACAGGATTCCAGACAGACTTCAGACGAGACGCGAGAAACTACAGTTTTAGGGTGACTTACAAGGATTTCTCGCCGACTTTTCAATCAGAGGACGGATACGTCTTCTCGAACGATCTGCGAACCGTGGACATGGACCATACGCTTGCATTCTATCCAAACACTCCGCTCATCGACAACTGGGGTCTCGACCTGGAATCGGGCCTGCATTTCGATTACCAGGGTGCTCGAAAAGAGAGGTGGGTCGTTCCGGGTATCTTCATAAATCTGAAGAGCCAGACGCAGTTGAACGTCAATTACCTTCTCGTCAACGACGAGCTATTCAACTCGGTAAATTTCGTCCGGGTGAATAGATGGGAATTCAATCTCTATTCTAATCCAATCAGCTGGCTGTCGGCGAGTATAAACGGAGAGGTCGGCAGATTCATTTACCGCAACGATCCGCCGGCGTTAGGGAAAGGTCACAACCTCAGCGCCGAAGTGATTCTGAAGCCTACCGACAGACTCTCACTGACATTGGATTATTCGAGGTCGCGGCTTTCGAACGTTGTTGGCGGTGAACTGCTCTTCGACGGCTACATCTCGAGGCTCGTGGGAATTTATCAGTTCAGTAATACAATATTCATCCGACTGGTGGGACAATACGACCAGTTCCAGAAACAGATCGAGCTCGACCCTCTCTTCAGTTTCAAGCTCAACCCATTCACGATATTCTATGCCGGATCGACGCACAGCATGGAATATTACGGAGAACCTTACGGCATAGTGCAGACTGAACGACAGTTCTTCATAAAGCTCCAGTATCTCTGGAGAAATTAACACTGCCGGTAGTCCTCAAAAGATTTTTGAGATATCGAGTCAAAGTGTGCAAAATCAGCATATTCTGTTCCCTGACCGTTTTGAATCAAAAAAATGTTGCAAGTCAATCTCTGATTTCTTATCCTAAAAGCGGTAGAAGTCGATAGGGACGCCAGATAATAGTACCGGCGAGTATAAAACATAATCTGAGCGTCCATGAACAAGAGAGCACACCCAATTTACTTTGGGGCATTCTTCATTGCAGGTAACGTCTGCACTCCCCTACCCGCAGCTGACGGATATCATTACTGCCGGACTTCGATAGTCGTCTGTTTCCCCAACCCCAAAGAACTCATTCATGCACGCGTCCTTCAAGTTCCCCGGAATCAAATCGAGAGAAATGCCGAATGAAGCGGGAGAATGAAAGCCGCCGACATGTCATTTGCCTTCTTAACCAGGACGTTTGCCGAACAATCGAAGATTCTTTAATGAGAGGACCGGGAGAGAGATTAAAATAAGCAGCCCCCGGAACACCGCATGTGTTTCCGCTGAGGAAGTTTCGGCGGGCGATATGCATAAAACAAAGGAGAGGATACAAAGATGGAGAGCAACCACAAGTATCTGATCACGGCAGCAGAGATCACTGTCTTCTTTGCAATAGGTTCGATCTCCCTTGCCCCGGACCGGGGTCAACCATCGTCATCAAACCCGGCCAAAATCGAGGCGGGCTCAGCTGAAAATATATGCCTCGAATTTTCGCGGACTCAGTGTCCCTACTGTGGCTGTCCATACCTTTATCGTCACCGCGAAACGGCGGGAGAAGACAATGATTCGGTCATCGTTTTCGCGCATGCCTGTCCCAACAACTCGAGATCCGGTGGCAAAGCAGCCGAAGGAGGAAAAGACCGGAAAGCCCCGTTGTTTGTGGACGTTATAATGCCAGGGTACAATTCCAGGAATTAGATAAAGTTGATCGTTAACCGCGCTTCAACTTGCAGAGAGGAAACGAAGACCTTGCCAAGAATTCTCATTGAAGG
>JAJYJD010000011.1 GCA_021789755.1 Bacteroidota bacterium | reverse complement strand
TTATGGAAGTCTGCTTTTCACGCCGGACAATAGCTTCGTCGTACTGTCGACCGGAGGCGAGACGAATGTACTGCAGATGCCGCTCCCTGTTCTTATGGCAAACGGGAAGTTATATATGGCGGCTAATTACGCGGGGGAGTGCTTCGCAAGGATAATTCAGGGGAGTCTCGGGTACAATGAAGAGAAGGCCGAGTTTGTATACACGCCGTCGAAGGTCGGGTTGCCGCAAATAACCGGTCTCCAGGCACAACCAAAGGCGAACGGCGCGGTGATAGAGATCGCGATGGAGTCGCTGCCGAAAGCGTATGAAGCGTCCATTACTTCCAGCGGTCTGGGCGGTGAGCCGGACATGCTTTATGTAACCCTCATGCCTGCGTCGGCCGATGTGGCTAAGCTCGATTCCCTTCCGCCAAACGGCATTTATTCAAGTGTCTTTGCAATTCAAAACCCCAATTCGGTGCAGTTGAGTTTCAGGCTCAATCAAAAATACGTCTCAAAGCAGGTGTTTGTAGACAGCACGACGAACTCCGTCATCGTCGCTCTTTATTCAAGCGCGGATGTCCAGAAGATCTTTTCCGAAGAGCTGAAGAAGAAACTCGAAGCCGAAAAGAAAAACTGGAAACTGGATGTGATAGTGATCGATCCGGGACACGGCGGTAAGGACCCCGGGACGATAGGTGTACACGGCACCGAGGAGAAAAACGTGGCATTGGCCATCGGGCTTGATCTGAAAAACGACCTTCACCGGGTTCTTCCGAAGGTTAAGGTCGTCATGACGCGGGACAAAGACGTCTTCGTCCCGCTGGACGAGCGGGGCCAGATAGCAAATGAGGCCGGCGGCAAGCTGTTTATAAGTCTGCACTGCAACTCCATGCCGCATAAACCCAGCTCGATGCACGGCATCGAGACTTACTTTCTCCGCCCGGGAAAGACCGGAGAAGCCATTCGCATTGCGGCGCAGGAAAATGCGGCAATCAAATACGAGAACGATTACGAGAAAAAATACCAGAGCTACGACGCGGACAACATGATTCTCACGGCGATGGCGCACAGTGCCTATGTGAAATATTCCGAACGGTTGGCGGAGCTTATCGAAGACAACGTTTCTGCTGTCGCTTCTGTCGCAGATAACGGCGTGAGCCAGGCGGGATTCTACGTGCTTATCGGTGCGTCGATGCCAGCTGTGCTGGTAGAGACAGGCTACCTGTCCAATGTTCGGGAAGAGAGGTATCTCAAAAGTAAGAAGGGGCAACAGGCAATTGCGAAAGGCATAACGAGGGCGATCGTCAAGTTCAAGGCGGAATATGAAAAAAACTTCACGCAAAACTAAGCGCGGCAGCAAGGCAGAAGATATCGGAAAAGAGATCGAGGCTTTCCTTAAGAGGAATCCCCTGGCCTCCTTTAAGAAGCGTCAGCTCGCCAAAATTCTCGGATACACTTCGGAACATGAGTATGCTCGTTTCAAGATAGCACTGAGACAGCTCGAGGGAAAAGGGGGTGTCCAGCAAAGCGGGAGACGGAAATTTGAATCGTCGAGGCGTGTCGAAAGCGCCGTCGGCAGACTGAGCTTCGACAAGGGAGGGAACATCCTCATAGTTCCCGAAGACCCGGACCTGGGAGAGGAGATAAAACTCCAGATCGTAGTGCCGCCCGATGGACTCGGCGATGCAAACCCGGGCGACAGGGTCGCCGTCAAGATTACGGGCGCCACCGGCAAAGTCCTCGTGGCAAAAGTCACGGAAGTCCTCGAACACGCGGAGAAGAAGATAGTCGGGACCATCGAAAGGGTCGGAAGTTCATACAAGATTATTCTTCGCAGCAGGGATCTGCCGAGCGCGATCGACATCTCGAAAAAGAAACTCAGAGGGGCTGAGGCCGGGGACAAGGTCGTGGCCAGACTGCTGGTTGACCGGTACAGCGGCTATTCTGCCGAAGTTGTATCGGTGCTTGGAGAAGCCGGTGATCCGAACGTCGAGCTGCAGAGCATCGCTGCCCAGTTCAATCTCCGGAAAGACTTTCCACACGAGGTCGTCGCGGAAGCTGAATCGATCACCGAAGAAATCCCCAAAAAGGAGATCGCAGGACGACTTGACCTGAGGAACGAGCTGGTCTTCACGATAGACCCGGAAGACGCGCGGGATTTTGATGACGCGGTCTCTCTCAAGAAAATTTCCGATGACCTTTTTGAGCTGGGGGTTCACATTGCCGACGTGAGCCACTACGTTCGCGAGGGAAGCGCACTGGACGCGGAAGCCTACAGACGCGGGACAAGTGTATACCTGACGAGCGGCGTAATACCTATGCTCCCGCACAAGCTTTCGAACGAGATCTGCAGCCTCAACCCGAACGCGGACCGACTGACTTACTCCGTCATAATGAATATCCGGCCTACGGGAGGAGTTGTTGATTACAGGTTCGCCAAATCGGTGATCCGGAGCAAGCGAAGGTTCACCTACGAAGAAGTCCAGCAAATTATAGACACAGGAAAGGGCGACCATTCCCAAACGATACTGGAAATGAACAAGCTTGCCAAGACGCTTACTGGTATCCGCAGCCGCGCGGGGAGTATCGATTTCGATCTTCCGGAGGCGAAATTCGTTTTAGATGAACTCGGCAGGCCTGTCGAGATTATAAAGAAGATGAGGCTGGACAGTCATCGGCTCGTGGAAGAATTTATGTTGATGGCAAACAAGACGGTCGCGACACACATCGGGAGACATGGAGTGAAGGCGAAACCGTTCCTTTACAGAGTACATGACGTTCCCGATCCGGACCGTATCGGCGAGCTGGCGGTCTTCGTTTCACATTTTGGGTACACCCTGAATTACGACGGCTCTGTCGGGCAGAAGCAGCTACAGCGTCTGCTGCAGTCGGTCGAAGGGAAGCCCGAGGAGTATCTCATAAACGACATCATGCTCCGCTCCATGGCGAAAGCCATCTATTCGGAAAAGAACATCGGCCATTACGGGCTCGCGTTTAAGTATTACACTCAATTCACCTCACCGATCAGGCGTTATCCGGATCTGGTTGTACATCGGCTCCTGCACGCTTACGAGTCGGGCAGGGAATTGCCCGAACTGAGAGGACTCAAAAAGACGCTTGCCGACATATGCAGGCTTTCGAGCGAGGCGGAGCGGCGTGCCGTGGAGGCTGAGCGCGAATCGGTCAAGGTGAAGCAAGTGCAGTTTATGAAAGACCACGTCGGAGACGAGTACGAGGGAACTGTCGCCGGAGTGACGAGCTTCGGCATGTTTGTGGAAGTCGACAGCCTTCTCGTCGAAGGGCTGGTCCACGTGAGGGAAATGGATGATTATTACACATTTATACAGGGACAGTTCCAGTTGAAGGGGAGGCGGAGCGGTAAAGTCTATCAACTTGGCGACAGGGTCAAGGTAAAAGTCCTGCGCGTCAACATGGAAAGGCATGAAATAGACTTCGCCCTCTGCTGATCGCACGGATATTTGAAGAACGGGGTCGAGAAATTATATTTTGTCGAGGAGTTCTAGATGACCGATTTCAGCAATATGCAGAAGATGTTTTCCGATTTCCAGAAGAATCTTGAGAAGGCTATGAAGGAGCTCGAAGGAATGACTGTCCTCGGCGAGTCTGGCGGGGGAATGGTGAAGGTGACCGCCAACGGCAAGCGCGATGTGCTCAAAGTCGAGATCGAATCCGAATTGATGAAGTCTCAAGACAAGGAGATGGTTGAAGATCTGATAACTGCCGCGGTGAACAATGCGCTGGTCAAGGCGGAAAAGATGGCTACCGACCACCTGGGTGCAAGTGCAGGCGGACTTCTCCCTATGCTTCCCGGCTTCAAGACAGGCGGAATATCGTAAATGTTTTTCGTGAATTCACATTCAACTCGTCCGTTCATTTGCGAAGCGGACCGATTATTTCATAAATCAGTTACCGTAGCATGATTTATACTTCGCAGGCGCTCGAAACCCTAATAGGAGAGCTCAGCAAACTACCGGGCATAGGGAGAAAGACCGCACAGCGTCTGGCTCTTCACCTTCTCAAGGCCGACAATGACGATGCGGAACGTCTGGCCGGTGCGATAGTCGATGTGAAGCGGCGGATCAGGTACTGTTCCGTTTGTATGAATATTACCGAGAAAGATCCGTGCTCGATTTGTGCCGACCCGGGCCGAGACCACACGTCGATCTGTGTCGTAGAAGATCCGAGCGACGTAATGGCCCTCGAAAAGACGAACGAGTTTCACGGGGTGTACCATGTCCTCGGAGGAGCGCTGAGTCCGCTTGAAGGGATCTCACCTGAACAGTTGAGGGTAAAAGAGCTCCTGATTCGAGTCAAGGACGGCGTTAAAGAGGTTATACTTGCTCTGAATCCCGATGTGGAAGGCGAAGCAACGACGATTTATCTGGGCGGACTTCTTAAGCCGCTCGGGATGCGGGTAACAAGAATTGCGCGCGGCGTGCCCGTCGGCGGAGATCTCGAGTTCGCCGACGAGGCTACGCTGGTGCGGGCGCTGGAGGGACGGATCGTTGTCTGATGAAGAAGAGTCCCCTACTTCTGACGGTTCTTGCACTGCTGCTTTCGGGCTGCGGAATTTTTGAGACAAGGACTCCGCAGGCCCCGCAGCAGGGACGCTCCGCCTTCCAACCTCCGGCTTCCCCGGATATAGTGGTGCAGAATCTTGTAAGCGCGATCGCCGAAAGAGATGTGAACAATTACGTGGCGTGTTTATCGGACACGAGCTTGGGCGGAAGGATGTTCAAGTTTATCCCTTCGGCGACGGCTGCCCGCCAGTACGAATCGATATTTCAATACTGGGACAAGATTTCCGAACAGTACTACTTCAACAATCTGACCAACCAGTCGTCGACATCTTCGAGCTCGGCGTTGCTGCTCTCGTCAGTTCAGCTGGTGCCTCAAGGCCCGGATTCTGCGTACTACCAGGCGAACTATACTCTGCTGTGGCCCAATAAGGTCTCGGGGAACCCGCAGCAGGTGCAGGGAAATCTTCAATTTTACCTCGGTGCCGACAGGAATGGGATGTGGTCGATCTATCGTTGGGTCGATTCAGGAATCGGCGACAGCCTGACATGGAGCGACCTGAAAGCGCGGTTCAGCCAATGAAGTGGTTGCCCCTCGTCTTGTTTCTCGTTCTTGCCAGCTGCGAGAACCCCTTTGCACCGAAGCTCGCTACTGAGCAGGTTGCCCCTGCGAGTTTCATCGCAGACCAGACGACGATCGACGGAGTCTTCCAGAATTTCATTTATGCCTATACCTTCAGAGATACGACCGTCTATTCGAAACTCATCGCACCGAACTTTACGTTCACTTACCGCGATTATGACAGGGGTGTCGACGTTGCATGGGGAAGAGACGACGAAATGAGATCGACATATATGATGTTTCAGCTTGTGAACAGGCTCGTGCTCAACTGGAACAATATCCTGTCTTTGACGCAGGACTCTCTTCATGCGACTGTGACACGCGGTTTCACTCTAACGGTGGCTTTTAACCCGGCTGATATTGAAGAGGTTGACGGTAAAGCCTATTTTGAATTGCAGCGTGCCTCGTCCTCGTCGCCCTGGCAGATCTCGTTGTGGAAGGATGAATCGAACTTCTAGGAATATGAAGAAATTGAGAATAGCATATCAGGGAGAAAAGGGAGCCTATAGCGAGCTGGCGGCAAGGCGTTATTTTCCCTCGAAGAGCCTTGAGCTGATCCCGCATAAGACTTTTGCAGACGTGTTTCACGCGATTGCCGGAAGAAGAGTTGACAGCGGCATTGTCCCTGTGGAAAATACTCTCAATGGGGGAATTCGTGAAGTCTTCAACCTCCTTGACGAACAGGCGGTCTACGTGACCGGCGAGATCAAGCTGAGGATCTCGCACATGCTGCTCGGCGTTCGCGGCTCCCGCCTCGCCGGGATCCGAAAAGTATACTCTCATCCTCAGGCACTGCTGCAATGCAGGAAGTTCATCCGGCATGCCGGGCTTTCACAGGCGGAGTACTACGACACTGCCGGCGCAGCGAAGCTCGTGGCTGAACAGAACGACCCAAGCATAGGGGCAATTGCGGGTCAGTCCGCGGCGGACGATTACGGCCTCGTCGTTCTAAAGAAGAACATCGAGAGCGACGGAAAAAACTTCACCCGGTTCCTTGTCGTTTCGAGAGACAGCGTTGTGCCGGGCGATGCGGACAAGACAACGGTGGTGTTCAGCCTCAGGAACCAGCCGGGGGCACTTCACAAAATTCTGAGCGTGTTTGCGATCCGTGACATTGACCTTCTTTCGATAGATTCGATTCCGATAGTAGGGAAACCATGGGAGTACAAGTTCTTTATCGATTTCAGAGGCCGGGTCTTTGAAGAAACGGCTTCGAGAGCCATTGAGCATCTGCGCGAGCTCTGCCCGCATGTCAAGGTGATCGGGAGTTACAAGGAAGGGAGGACCGCATATTGAGAAGATTCTTCTTTCTACTGAGAGAAGCCTTCAGCGGACTCGGCCGCGCAAAGCTCAGCGCTTCTTTTTCCGTCATCATGGTTACGCTTTCATTCACCCTGCTCGGAAGCTTCTATCTCACTTCCGTTCAGGCAGAAAAATTCCTGGACTATCTGAAGAGCAAAGTCGAAGTCGAAGCCTTCCTCTCGGATTCCCTCTCAGCACAGCAGGTCCGGGATATCAGGAGCCAGTTGGTGTCGACGAGAGGCATAGCGAGCGTCCAATTTGTGAGCAAGGATGAGGCCGCGGAGATTTTCAAAAGAGAATTCGGACAGGACATAAAGACCGTGCTCGATTTCAATCCTCTTCCGGCTTCTTACAGGATATTTTTAAGGGACAGTTACAAGAATTCAAGGGACGTGGCAGCTATTACCGCGAAGGTCGGGAAGATCTCAGGTGTGGAATCGGTGAAGTACAGGAAGATCCTGCTTACACTTATAGACCGTCGGGTAAGACTTTTTTACGGCATCCTGATCGGATTTGGAGGGGCGCTGATATTGCTCTCCATTTTTCTCGTCTACAACTCCATGAGGCTCGCGATTTCCTACAAGAAGCGGATCATCGATACGATGAAATTGGTCGGAGCATCAAGAAGTTTCGTGCGAATGCCCTTTCTGCTCGGAGGTATGATCCAGGGATTCACCGGAGGATTGATCGCCTCGGGAGCCATTTACGGAGTCCTGCATGCCGCGGTTGTACTTTTGCAGGAGAATATTCTTGTCGAAGTCCTGCCTAAGCCCGAGTTCTATGCTGCAATCGTCGGCATCGCGACAATGCTGGGACTTTTCTCGACACTGATCGCCACGCGGCGATATATCAAGGAAGGCTTATCGTGAAGTCTTCCCAGTCGTCGGGTCGAAACGTTTTTCACAAACGCGTGATGCTCCATGTATAAATTCGTAATACAAGGCGGCACAAAATTATCCGGTAAGGTCGAAGTAAGCGGGGCAAAGAATGCTTCGCTTGCACTGATGCCGGCGGCTCTTCTGGCGCCGGGCAAATTTAAGATAGACAATACTCCCGACCTTGCAGACGTTTTGACGATGTCAAAACTCATGGAAACGCTCGGAGCGAAGATATCGCTTTCGGGCAGACTTCAGACCATAGACACAAAAGGGGTAAGTAATTTCGAAGCACCCTATGAACTCGTCAAGAAGATGAGAGCTTCCATTTACGTGCTTGGACCGCTCCTGGCAAGATACGGATATGCGAAGGTTTCGATGCCCGGCGGATGTGCGTGGGGTCCGCGGCCGGTGAACCTTCACCTCGAAGGAATGGAGAAGTTGGGAGCTGAAGTCACACTGGATTCCGGGTACATCGTAGCACGTTCGAAAAAGCTCACGGGAGCAAAAATCAATTTCGACGTTTCGAGCGTCGGCGCGACCGGAAACGTGATGATGGCTGCGGTTCTCGCGAAGGGTACGACGGTGATCGGGAACGCTGCGCTCGAGCCGGAAATTGTCGCGCTGGGAGATTTTCTGGTGAAAATGGGTGCCAGGATAGACGGTCTCGGCACTTCCACCCTGACGATAGAAGGAGTCGACGAGCTTGTACCTTGCGATTTCAGGAACATACCGGATCGAATAGAGGCGGGGACGTTTCTTGTGGCCGGAGCCATGGCCGGGGGGACAATCGAAGTTCTGAACTGCGAACCGAAGCACATGTCCTCGCTGATTTCCAGGCTGGAGGAGGCGGGGGCGGTACTTAGCGTTTCCAAAGAGTCGGTGACAATCCAGGCGCCCGATGCCATTCGACCGGTAGACGTTTCCACTTCGCCTTATCCCGGTTTCCCGACCGATATGCAGGCGCAGTGGATCGCATTGATGGCCCGCTCATCCGGTTCGGCCGTCATCACCGAGACAATTTACTATGACAGGTTCAAACACGTCCCCGAACTTGTACGACTTGGTGCAAACGTCGAGGTGAAAGAGAACGTCGCGATCGTAAAAGGAGTTGAGGCTTTGAAAGGTGCCAAGGTTATGTCGACCGACCTGAGGGCGAGCGCTTCATTAATCCTGGCAGGTTTGGTTGCGGAGGGTACTACTGAGGTCCTGCGCGTGTACCACATGGACAGAGGCTATGAACACATCGAGAAAAAACTCAGAGGGTTGGGTGCTGAAATCGAACGCGTTCAAAGCGACGAGTTTTAGTTTTGTCTTCACCGCAGCTCTCCTGTTTGAAGGATGCGGGTCGAGCGATGAAACGGCCTCGAATGCCAACCTGTGTTACTACTACTATGTGATTGCAAAGTCGAGCCTGCCGGAGTTCGACTCGAACCTTTTCTACACAGCCGATTCCCTGGGCCAACGCCTCGACATTTACGTCAGCCTGAAGGAATCGAGACTTAAGTTTGAGAAATTCAGCGGCGGATATCGCGCCAGCTACATTGCCGGCGTTCGTCTGATCCGCGACGGCGAGCCTCCTGTCGTGAAAGAGATACGTCGGGTGGTCGACGAGGCTGCGTTCCCGACAGCCTCCGACAGCTCATACGACGCGTTTCTTGTCTCGTTACGGGTGACACCCGGCAAATATGCCGTTGAAATCGAAGTCGTTGACGAAGCGAGCGGACAGAAAACATCACGTGTCTACGATAAAATTATCCCTGATGTGTCGGGGCAATCGATGTCGATGAGCGACATACTCCTTCTGGCAAGCTACGATACAGTCGGTTACGGCCGCAGGATAAGGCCGTTCTTCCTTTCCAATGCCGGCCTTCTTTCCGATACGCTCAGGTTTTTCACCGTACTTTCCTCCAGTGTTTCGTCGAGGGATTCGATCTACTTAAAGGTATTCAAACTTGAAATGCATGAAAGACTCCCATCCGGTTACATCAGCCCGGGGTTCTCCGGGGGCGGGCCTAATCTTGACCCCTGCCGTGCCGGCGTAGACTCTATGCTGGTATATAGTTATCCGCTCCGTGCCGCGCTCGACCCCGGTTCCTGTTACATCTTCGGAGGAGTCCCCAAGCCTTTGCCGGGTAACTATGTGTTGGAAGTGGTCGTCGAGAACAAGGACCGGAACTGGGTGTCCGCTCTTCTGCCTTTTCGGATAAGAGGGAAGAACTTTCCGGATGTAACCGACGATCTGCGGGATATGGTGAACTCGCTGAACTACATCGCATCGAGAGGCGAACTTCAGGAGATGGTGGCGGTAAAGAACGATTCGGCAGTCAAGGCAAATCTTCTGAAATTCTGGTCGGACTTCGGCGGTTATTCGAAGATGGCGGAATACTACCGAAGGGTCAGCCGGGCGAACATGTACTTCTCGACCTGTATTGACGGCTGGAAAACCCCTATGGGCATGATGTATATAGTCTGTGGTCCGCCGGATTATGTAGAGTGCCGGGGGTTGTACACAGAGAGGTGGATGTACGTGCAGACATCGACTAACAACCGCGTGGTCGTAGACTACAGATTGAGCAGAGACACGCCAAATCCCGGTGATAGGTATTACGGTATCGAGAACATCTATTCGAGCCTCGACTTCTGGAGTTATTACGTGAGCAGGTGGCGGAGCCCGTATTGAAAATTTTGGTAAGCCGTCTGAGGTTCATCGGTGACATTGTCCTCACCACGCCCGTCATAGAAGTCCTCCGCGAGAAATTCCCGGATGGAGAAATACACTATCTTGGTGACAAGGCCGGCGTCGCGCTCCTTGAAAACAATCCCGCGCTGAACCGGATCTGGCCTTACGATTTCAATGCTCCCTCTGTGATTGAACAAATGTTGACTGCGCGAATTCTCCGGAAAGAGAAGTATGACGTTGCAATCGATTTGTTCGGGAATCCCCGCAGCGCGATACTGATCTACCTGTCGGGAGCAAAGATGAGAATAGGCGGGGATTTCGGCTGGCGGGGAAAGACCTTCACTCATCCGATGACAATCCGGGAAAAGATGACGGCGGTCAGTTTTCACCTGGCCTACCTGCGGCCGCTGGGCATCGGCGAGACTTACCGGAGGCCGAGAATTTTTCTCACGGAACCGGAGGTTGAGGAAGCGAAATATTACCTGAAGTCGGCCGGTGTCGACCGGTCAAAGCCCGTGGTTGGTCTTCACATTGGAGCAACCTGGCCCGCAAAAGTATGGCCTTCGAGAAATTTCGCTCGCCTTGCCGGCCTGTTGACCGAATGGCAGGGAGCTCAGGTTGTGGTAACCCACGGCCCGAGGGATCAGAAATACTTTGCTGAATTCACCTCAGCTGCAAAAAGCGATTTTGTCGATTTTGCGCCGCAGGGTCTCAGGAAGCTTGCCGCAGCGATCTCTTGTTTCGATGCGTATATTTCGAACGATGCCGCTCCCATGCACATCGCCCCGGCCGTTGGAACGCCGACCGTCGGCATCTTCGGTCCCGGTGAGCCGGACATCTGGTTCCCATATGAGCGAGCAAGCGGACACGTCGCACTGAAAAAGGATGTCGACTGCTGTCATCGGGATCACTGTTACCTGAGCGGGGACGATCACATGCGATGCATGAAACTCATCAAGCCCGAAGATGTTTACGAAACGGTAGGACAAATTCTAAAGAACAGGGAAAGAGCCGAACAATGACGAAAATAGAAGAAAATGCGCTCCAGGAATTTGTAGATGTCGTCCGCAGGCTGAGAAAGGAATGTCCCTGGGACAAAGTGCAGACCAACAGGTCAATCAGACATTACACCATCGAAGAAGTCTATGAGTTGGCCGAGGCTATAGATCAGGGCAAGTGGGACGAAGTAAAAGGTGAACTGGGAGACATCCTGCTGAATGTTTTGTTGCACGCCCAGATCGCAGAGGACGAAGGGAGGTTTACTCTCGTCGACATGGTGAAAGCTGAAACCAGGAAAATGATAGAGCGGCATCCTCACGTCTTCGGCAACGTCGAAGCAGAAACACCTGACCAGGTAAAAGTGAACTGGGAGAGGATAAAGACTGAGGCTGGACGAGAATCGATATTTGACGGGATACCTGTCGCGTTCCCGGCGCTGGCACGTGCTTTTAAAATCCAGGACAGAGCTGCCAGAGTCGGGTTCGATTGGGGACTTGCCGATGAAGTGTGGACGAAAGTCGAGGAGGAGATAGGCGAGCTGAAAGGTGTGCTGGCTGGAAATAATCCCGAAAGGGTTGAGGAGGAATTCGGAGACCTTCTCTTTTCCCTCGTGAATTATGCGCGGCACATAGGGGTCAATCCGGAGAGCTCATTGCGAATGGCTACGGAGAAGTTCGTGAAGCGTTTCCTGTACATCGAGGATCAACTCGATAAACGGAACGTCTCCTTGCATGACGCCACGCTCGGTGAGATGAACGAGCTGTGGGAAAAGAGCAAGAAAGACTTGTAGAGGCCGTCTGCCGATCCAGCGTGCACGTCGGCGTAATCAGCGATGAGAGTCAGCGGGTTAAGTGGTCGAGCGAAATCTTCATGAATTCTTTTGACGGGTTGTTCATGACCACGTAATCGTTGATTATTCTGATTGCGCTCTTCTGCCCGGGCCAGACCAGGAGAGAAGCCGCTTCCTCCTTCCGGAGCCACTTGAAATTTTTGTGCTCACGGGAGAGAACGATCTCACCTTTCGCATCGACTTCGGCCGCAAATACGGGGCTTACATTGACGGAATCATTGGTGTAGAAATAGAACGTGTTCGTAAGCGGAGTATTGTAGAGGGCGACCGGTTCAAGTCCCGTTTCCTCCTTCACTTCACGGTACGCTGCCTCGTAAGCTTTTTCGCCGGGCTCGATGCTTCCGCTGATTATCTGCCACAAACCGGGGTAAATGTCTTCATCGTCAGCCCGCTGAAGGACGAGGAACTCCGGTTCCGGCCTCCGCCTGAAAAGGACCACTTCGACAATTTCGAAATTTATCTTCGGCATTAGCTGAATATCGAGTCTATTTCTTCGTTGGAGAGCTTCCTCCAGGAACCTTCCGGAAGGTCAAGCTCGAGCTTTCCGATAGAAGATCGGTGAAGGCCGGAGACTGTTTTGCCGATTGCCTCGAACATTCGTCTGACCTGTCTGTTTTTTCCTTCATGTATGGTGAGCTGGACGCGTGTCTTGCACAAATCCATCGAAATAATCCTGCAGTAGTCGGCTTTGACGACGAGCCCGTCCTTAATTTCGACACCGTTGAGGAACTTGTCAATAAGGTCGAATGTCAATTTACCGTTGACTGTCGCTATGTATGTTTTGCTGACTTCTTTATCGGGCGAGGTGATTCGGTCCTGCAACTGACCGCTGTTTGTGAAAAGGAGGAGTCCGCTTGTGTCCATGTCCAGTCTTCCGACCGCGAAGAGGTGGAGATCCTTCGGTAAGAGCTCATATACGGTCTTCCTCGACAACTCGTCATTCGAAGTCGTGACATAGCCGCTCGGTTTGTTCAGCATGATGACGACGGCGGTCGGCTTTGCGATCCGTCGACTGTCCACTTCGATAATATCGTTATCGATGTCGACTTTGGCCGAAGGAAGTTTCACAAGTCTGTTGTTCACGCTGACTCTGCCTCCCTTTATATAAAGCGAGGCCCGTGCCCGGGAGCAGTACCCGAGCTTGGATAGTGCGCGTGCCAGTGATATCGTTTCTTCTTTCATATTCTAAGAAACTTTTGTGTCGTTGAGACGCCGGACATGGCGATAGATGAAGTATGCGAGCCCTGCCAGCAGGATGGCCGCTACAACCCAGTCCATTGTCTGACCGTAATGGCGGATCTCTTCCCAGTGGCGCTTGAGCCTGAAACCTGCATACGCGAGAAGCGAGCTCCAGACACCGGCTCCGACCGCAGTGTACAGTATGAATATCCCCGCTTTCATCTCGCCGGCACCGGCGGGTATCGAAATCGGATGTCTGACTACAGGGACAAACCTGCCGAAGAAAATCGTTTTGTCGCCGTACCTATTGAAAAACTTTTCCGTCATTTCCAGATCGCGGATATCGAGCAGAAAATATTTGCCGAATTTAGTAACGAATGGCCTGCCGCCGTAAAGGCCGGCGTAGTACGAGATGATTGAACCGATCAGGCTTCCCGCCACACTGAATAAGATAACTCCGACGAATGAAAAAGTTCCTTCGTATATGGGTAAGCCTGCAAAAGGCATGACCGCCTCGCTCGGAAGAGGTGCAACCATACTTTCGAGAGTCATCAGCACGACCAGACCGGCGTAGCCCGACACACCGATCCAGTTAACCACTTGGTCAACAAGTATCTCCGTCATAGGATTTAACAAATTTAGGCTAATGGGCCTCCATAAAGCAACTCATTTCCGTGAGTCAAAAAGATGACGCGCCTTGCATGCGAGTAATCGTGCAGCCAAAAAGTTCGCTGTAAAGCTATTGCAATTGGCGCCGGGCTCCCTTAAACTTGGTTGTCATTTATTCCACAACTAGAATCGGGGGTCGCATGAACGCGCCACGAACACTTTGTGAGTTGCTGGAAATTTCGGTTGAGTCTTACCGTAACCCTCGGATGCTCAACTCGAAGATCGGGGGTCAGTGGAAGCCCTTCTCCTCTGATCATGTTTTTGAAACCATAAAGTATGTAGCTCTGGGGCTGAATTCTCTCGGCATCGGGCCGGGTGACCATGTCGCTCTCTTTGCCGACAGCTCGGCATACTGGACCATGGCAGACCTGGCCATCGTGCACACGGGGGCGGCGGATATTCCCATCTACGTAACGCAGGCGCTTAACCAGCTTGAGTTCATCCTCAAGGATTCCGGGGCGAAAGGAATTTTTGTGGGGAGCCGTAAGCTGTATGAGCGGGCCCGTGACGCAATTGCCGGCTCGGATTGCCGCTTCATTGTCTGCATGTCGGAAGGAAGATTTGCGGATGATGCGGTAACATGGGACGAGGTCGTGGAAAAAGGCCGAAAGGCGGAGTCGGAATCGCCGGCGAAATTCGACCAGCTGAGGAGAAGTGTAAAAGAAGAGGACCTCGCAACAGTCATCTACACGAGCGGCACGACGGGAGAGCCGAAAGGAGTCATGCTTTCACACCGAAATCTTGTTTCCAATGCGGTAGATTGTGCCTCCCTGTTCGTATTTCATCCCACTGAAGATGTAGTGTTGAGCTACCTTCCTCCGTCGCATGTCTTCGAAAGAATGATGCTTTATCTCTACGTGTACGTAGGCGATTGTGTTTATTACGCTGAATCCATCGAAGCCCTTCCTCAGAACCTCCTCGAGGTCAGGCCCCACCGTATGACGACGGTGCCGCGTATGCTCGAGAAAGCTTTTGAGAAGGCTCAGCACGTAGTTGAGAGCCTCCCATGGTACAAGCGTTCCGTGTTCAAGTGGGCAATCGATCTGGCGCTGAAATTTGACACGGAGAAGAAAATGTCATTAGGCTACCGCCTGAAACGGGTTGTCGCCAGCCGGCTCGTTTACAAGAACCTCCGCGAAGCCTTCGGAGGAAGAGTAGATTACATAATAAGCGGCGGCGCAGCATTGAGACAGGATCTCGCGAGGATTTTCTGCGCTGCTGGAGTCACCGTGCTCCAGGGCTACGGCTTGACGGAGACATCGCCCGTAATCTCCGTGAACCGATTGGATAGGAACAGGATCGGGTCGGTCGGACCGCTGATCCCGAATGTCTGTGCGAAAATATCCGGGGACGGCGAAATACTGGTCGATGGTCCGAACGTGATGTCAGGGTATTACAGAAATGCCGCAGCGACATCGGCCACCTTCAACGGTTCATGGTTCAAAACCGGAGACATCGGCTACCTCGACAAAGACGGCTTCCTGTTCGTGACTGACAGGAAAAAGGACTTACTCAAAACAAGCGGAGGCAAGTTCATAGCTCCGCAGGAAATCGAGTCCCTGCTGGCACACAGTCTCTATGTCGACAAGGCGATTGTAGTCGGCGACCAGAGGAAGTTTGCCTCGGCTCTGATATTTCCGAATATGGATGCGCTGAGGGGTTTCGCCGGGAAAAACAGGATCGCATACGCCTCCCCCGCGGAACTGATAACGAAACCGGAAATCAAGTCGTTGTACGACGGGATCGTGGAAGGAGTGAACAAGCAATTGTCCCACTGGGAGACGATCAAGAAATATGCAATCCTTGATGATGAATTGACGATTGAAGCGGACTATTTGACTCCGACGCTTAAGATGAAGCGCCGAAACGTGGAAAGCCGGTATAAAAACATAATTGAAGAATTCTATAAAGAGTAACCGGGAGAATTTAATGAGACCTATCAGGAAAGTGGCAGTCCTTGGTGCAGGAGTAATGGGAGCTCAAATTGCGGGCCACCTTGCCAATGCCGGGATCAGTTCGTACCTGCTCGACATGGTGCCTGCGGAGCCGGATGAAGAAGAAAAGAAAAAAGGGATGACAATCAACGACAGATCGGTAAGAAACAGGTTCGCAGCGGCGGGATTGAAGCGCGCGCTCGGACTTAAGCCTGCGCCCTTGTTCACAAAAGAGAAGGCGTCGCTGATTACCGTCGGCAATTTCGAGGATGACTTGAAGAAAGTTGGAGAGGTGGATTGGGTCATAGAGGTGATTGTCGAGAGCCTCGCACCTAAGAAAGAGTTGATGAAGAAGGTCGATGCGCTCCGAAAACCGGGCACGATAGTCAGTTCGAATACCAGCGGCATTCCAATCTCACACATCGCAGACGGTCTCTCGGAAGATTTTCGACGGCATTTCCTGGGCACTCATTTCTTCAATCCGCCGAGATACCTTTACCTTCTCGAGCTGATTCCGACCGCGGAAACTTCACCCGAAGTGGTCTCCTTTATGCGCCAGTTTGGAGAAGAAGCATTGGGCAAAGGGACTGTCCTTTGCAAAGACACGCCGAATTTCATCGGGAACCGGATCGGGGTGGCGGCGATTATGTACGTGATTCATAAGATGGTGGAACGTGATTATACGATCGAAGAAGTCGATGCGATTACGGGACCTGCCTCCGGAAGGCCGAAGAGTGCCACTTTCCGTACGGGAGACATCGTCGGACTCGACACACTTGTTCACGTTGCTGAAAACCTGTATGAGGCTGCCCCCGACGACGAGATGCGGGACTATTTCAGAGTGCCGGAATTCATATTGCAGATGGAGAAGAAGGGCTGGCTTGGGGAGAAGACAAAGTCCGGTTTTTACAAAAGGGTCAAGAATGAAAAAGGGGAAACTGAAATCCTGACGCTCGATTTCAGGAATATGGAACACCGTCAGAGAAAAAAAGCCGCGTTTGCTTCTATCGATATGGGCAGGAATATCGATGATGTCGGAGAACGAGTCAGGAACCTGGCCTACGCAAAAGACAGGGCGGGCGAGTTCTTCTGGGATACTACGGCCGCGGTCCTGATTTACAGCGTGAACCGGATACCTGAAATCGCTGACGACGTCGTGAGTATAGACAACGCAATGAAGTGGGGATTTGGCTGGAGCCTCGGGCCGTTCGAAACATGGGATGCCATCGGCCTGGAAAAATCTGTCGAGAAGATGAAAGCCGAAGGAAAGCAGGTTCCTCAGAAAATCCTCGAGATGCTTGCTGCGGGTGCAAGGAGTTTCTATAAAGAAGAGAAAGGGATACAACTTTATTACGACTTTATCGGGAAAAGTTATAAAGCCGTCCCTGTACCGAAGAAGCTGATTAACCTGAAGCTTGAATCGAGTAAAGGGAAGGTGCTCAAATCGAATGCGGGCGCTTCGCTCATAGACCTCGGTGATTCGGTCGCCTGCCTGGAATTCCACTCGAAGGCAAATGTGATCGGTGAGGACGTTTTGCAAATGGCTGAACTAGGATTGAAAATGCTCGAAACCGATTCAGACGCCCTTGTCGTGGCAAACCAGGGCAAGTACTTCTCGGCAGGTGCCAATCTAATGCTGATCCTGATGCTTGCACAGGAAAAGGAATTCGACGAGATCGACCATGCGATCAGGTTGTTTCAGGCAATGGACATGAAGATCAAATACGCGCCGAAGCCGGTCGTGGTTGCGCCGTTCAATATGACGCTCGGCGGAGGGTGCGAGATGGCTCTGCATGCTCCGAGAGTCAGGGCCGCCGCGGAGACGTACATCGGCCTTGTGGAAGCTGGAGTCGGTCTAATCCCTGCGGGCGGCGGGACGAAAGAAATGCTTGTCAGGAGTCTGGCCCGTGCACCGAGAGTGGCGGATGTAGATCTGATGCCCTTTGTCCGCGAAGTCCTTGAGACGATCGGAACGGCAAAGGTCGCGACGAGTGCCGCGGAGGCGAAGGCGTTTGGTTTCCTGCGGCCGACGGACGGCATCTCGATGAACGAAAAGTTCCTGGTGTATGACGCCAAAGCGACCGCTCTCGCAATGGTCCAGGAAGGATATCATCCTCCCGAGAAACGGAAAGTGATGGCGGCAGGCCAACCTGTCCTCTCCGCTCTCACGCTGGGTCTCTATCTCTGGAAAGAAGGCGGACAAATTACGGACTATGAGTTCCACATCGGCAAGAAGCTGGCGTGGGTGCTCACCGGTGGGGAGCTGACCTCTGCTCAGGAAGTCGAAGAAGAATATATTCTCGATCTCGAGCGCGAAGCCTTCCTGAGCCTGTGCGGTGAGAGAAAAACGCAGGAGAGAATGCAGTACATGTTGAAGAACAACAAGGCGTTGAGAAATTAATGAGATCCGGACATGAAGGAATTAAAGACTAATCAGGAGTTCTAATGAAAATGCACGAGGCTGTTATCGTGACTTCCATACGGACGGCGGTCGGCAGAGCAAAGAAAGGGGCACTCCGAGATGTCCGCCCGGACGATATGGCTGCCGAAGTTATCAAGGCCGCGGTCGAACGCACTCCGGGACTTGACCCGGAGACTATCGATGACATACTGATGGGGTGTGCGATGCCCGAAGCTGAACAGGGAATGAACGTATCCAGGATCGCGGCGTTGCGTGCCGGCATGCCGGTATCGGTCCCCGCTGCGACGATCAACCGGTTCTGCTCATCCGGCCTGCAGACAATTTCCATGGCTACAGAGAGGATCATGGCCGGCTTTGCAGACGTTATTATTGCCGGCGGTGCCGAAACAATGAGTCTTGTACCGATGGGTGGTTCCAGAGTATTACCGAATCCTTATCTTGTCGAATCCAATCCGGAAGCGTACCTCAATATGGGCCTTACTGCGGAACGGGTAGCAGTCCAGTACAATGTATCCCGTGAAGACCAGGACAAGTTTTCGCTCAAAAGTCATCTGAGAGCGGTAGCCGCGATCAAGGCCGGGAAGTTTGCTGAAGAAATTGTACCCTTAAAATTGAAGAGAAAAGTCTTGAAGGGTAATAAGACAATTGTCGAGGAAACAGTCTTTCAAGTCGACGAGGGACCGCGTGAGGACACGACGTTGGATAAACTGGCACTGCTGAAACCGGTATTCAAAGAGGGAGGGACGGTGACCGCGGGGAATTCCTCGCAGATGAGTGACGGTGCCGCCGCTTCGGTTGTGATGAGTGCTGAAAGGGCCAGGGAATTGGGACTCAAGCCGATTGCGAAGTTGATCTCTTTTGCTGTCGCCGGCGTGCCGCCCGAAATCATGGGGATAGGCCCGATCAAAGCTATCCCGAAGGCGTTGAAATATTCGGGGCTGAAGCTCAAGGACATAGATGTCATAGAGCTGAACGAAGCATTTGCATCGCAAGCGGTGGCGGTCATCAGGGAACTCGGTATCGACGAGGACAGAGTGAACGTGAACGGCGGCGCCATAGCCCTCGGTCATCCGCTCGGCTGTACCGGCGCAAAACTGACTGCCACACTGCTCCAAGAAATGAAAAGACGGAAGGCCAAATACGGCATGGTGACAATGTGCATAGGCGGCGGTATGGGAGCCGCAGGAATTTTCGAAAATCTAATGTGAGGAGCGTGCTATGGAAACGGCTCAGAATCAGAAATTGAATTACAAAAAAGGCGGAAGCTTCCTCATCGAAGACACGAAACCCGATGAGGCATTCACGCCGGAAGATTTCACCGAGCAGCATAGAATGATTGCCGACACGACGCGGGACTTCGTCGACAATGAAGTCTTGCCCAACGTCGACAAATTGGAAGAGCTCCACTACGACTTATCCGTGAAGCTCCTCCGGAAAGCAGGAGAAATTGGTTTGTTGTCCGTCGACGTCCCTGAGGAGTACGGCGGGCTCGGACTTGACAAGACAAGCTCGATGCTCGTGGCGGAGAATCTCGGCAAGACCGGCGCTTTCGCAGTGAGCCACGGCGCGCACACGGGCATCGGTACTCTCCCGATCGTCTACTTCGGAACTGATGAACAGAGAAAGAAATACCTTCCGAAGTTTGCGACCGGGGAATTGATTTCATCGTACTCTCTCTCCGAGCCGGGTTCGGGCAGCGACGCGCTCTCGGCAAAGACCGTGGCGACGCCCTCGCCCGACGGCAAGTTCTTCACATTGAACGGGACCAAGATGTGGCTTTCTAACGCCGGATTTGCCGACGTTTACATTACTTTTGCCAAGGTTGACGGGGACAAGTTCACCTCGTTCATTTTGGAGAAGAATTACAAAGGCATTTCGCTGGGCAAGGAAGAAAAAAAGATGGGCATCAAGGGTTCTTCCACTTGCGCCTTGAATCTCGACGACGTGCAGGTGCCGGCAGGGAACGTCATCGGAGAGATCGGAAAGGGGCACAGGGTCGCGCTGAATATTCTCAACATCGGAAGGTTCAAGCTCGGAGCCGGCGTGATAGGCGGCGCTAAAGCGATAATCACAGAGTCGGTCAAATATGCAAAGACAAGGAAGCAGTTCCAGGTGCCGATACTCTCGTTCGGAATGATAAAGCACAAGCTCGGCGAAATGGCGATGCGGGCATTCGTAGGGGAGACCATGGTATACAGAACCGCGGGGCTGATAGACTCGATATTGCAGAATGTCGACAAGAAGAGCCCTGAGGCATCGGCTCTGACTTTGAAAGGTATCGAGGAATACGCCGTCGAGTGCAGCATAATAAAAGTGTACGCCTCCGAGATTCTGGATTATGTCGCCGACGAGGGCGTGCAGATATTCGGCGGATACGGATTCACCGAAGAGTATCCGGTCGCACGGCCCTACCGGGATTCAAGAATTAACAGGATTTTCGAGGGAACCAACGAAATCAACAGGCTGCTGATTCCTTCCATGCTCATTCGACGCGCGATGAAGGGGGAACTCCCGCTTATGGCGGCGGCGCAGAAGCTGATGGACGAAGTAATCTCATTCTCCGCAGGTGAATCCGTTTACGAAGGTTTGCTGGCGGACGAAATGAATCTGGCGGCAAACGCCAAGAAGGTCGGCCTGCTTGTCTCCGGAGCCGCCTTTCAGAAGTATATGGACAAGCTGGAACGTGAGCAAGAGGTGGTATGGCACATCGCCGACATGGCGATGGAGGCGTATGCAATGGAGAGCGTCCTTCTCCGCGTGCGGAAGATGGAGCGGAAGAACGGTAAGGACGTTGCATTCTATGCAGAACTTGCCCGTGCCTTCGTCTACGATGCGATCGAGCGGGTGGAAAGCCACGCGAAAGCCTCACTCGCGATAATTGCCGAGGGAGACACACTCAGGACCTACCTGACTGCTGTTCGTCGACTTCTTAAATATTCTCCGATAAATTCGGCGTACATCAGGAGGGCAATCGCGGACAAACTTGCTGAGGACGATAAATACGACCTGTGATCTCTGGGTCGGCCTGAGATGTGGAAAGGAAGGTATCCGTTGCGGGAGAAGTCAGCCTTTCACATATCGGTTCAAGGTCTCCTTGAGTCCCAGATAATCGCTCCGTGTCATGCCGTAAGTGTTGTGGTCGAGAAAGCATTGATTGACCCGCTCGTTTTCTTTGAGTAGTCCTTCCCACTTGAAGCCGAGCTTTTTGATGACTCCGTTGCTTGCGGTATTTTCGGTGGCCGCCTGGATGGACACTCTGTGGAGCCTGAGGTTATCGAAAAGATAGCTGAGGAGGACGGCGGTCGCCTCAGTAGCGAAATTCATCCTGACCCTTTCGCGACCGATCCAGTACCCGACGCTCGTCCGCTGATTGAGCCAGTCGATCTGGTGTGTACCGATGAGGCCCACAAGTTCATCGTCAAACGTGATACAGAGGTGAATCGCAGCTCTCATTTGCATATCATACATCCATTGTTCCACGATATGTCTCTCATCGTCGATGGTCTGAACAAAGTCCACCCAAGGGAGCCATTTCCCAAGATGCTCGCGGGAGTCGCAGATAATTGCGAAAAGTCCATCGACATCCCTGAGCCCCACGGAACGAAGTACCACCCTTGCCCCGCTGAGCAAGAGAGAATTGAAGTCGTCCATCATTGAAGCAAGATATCCTGTTTGCGATATCCGCACAAGTTGGGGAGAGCAATTTGTCGCGCTCGTTGGAACGTGAAGCGCTCTTAAGCTAAATTAGACTAAAGACGCCGTGATTCCGACCGGAGTGGTAGGATTGCATCGTTGAACGCTGAGTGCGCGGTTTATATATTCACAATACAGGAAAAGGCAAGGGAGTGGCCGCGTTGGCATCGAAAAGACTAATATCCTTGGAGGATACCGGTTATTTCCGCACGGCCGGCTTCAAAAATGTGGCTTCAGGTGATCAATCTCTGAGAGCCTTTTAACGGAGGCTGCTAAATGTTGTATAAATATGTATCAATAGGCTACGCGGCGACGAACCTGCTTCTCGGCTTGATAATATATATCAAGGCGACGCGGAGTCTAATCGTGAAATTCTACCTCTTTCTCGTCGGCAGTCTCGTGACCTTCGGGGCGTGCGGTTTCCTGGCAACATTGCAAATGTCTCATGCCGAGTACGCAATCATCAGCGCCATCGGCGCCTTTATGTTCGCATTGTTCCCGTTCTTCTTCCTGCATTTCATGATAATAATGGTGAGGCGCGAAGAGCTGCTGCAATCTCCGCTTACGATCGGGTTCGTCTACTTCGCAGGTCTATTCAGCTACACGTTTGAACTTCTCGGTCTTATTCCCAAACCGATCATGCCGGGGGTCGGCCTGTCGACTATCGGCTACGTATTCCTCGTCACATGGATGTCGGTAGCTTTCAGTATAGGTATCGCCATTTTGTTCACTTTCCTGAAGGGCTTTTCCGACAAAGGCATGAAATCGAATCTCCTCGTGGCAGGATTTGCGCTGTTGCTCCTGCTTCTCCCCGGGCCGTTCACCGAGTCTATCTTCTTTGCTTTCTTTCCAAGGAGCATGGAGCTCTACATTTTCACTTCTCTACTGTCGCTCGTCATAGCTCTCTACTTTGTATTTCGACACAAAATCATCGTGAACACGCTTTACGACGCGATGAAATCAGCCCTCACATTTATGAGCGACGTACTGTTCAGACTGGACGATAATATGAGTATACAGCTCGTCCGAGGAGCCACGGTCGGGTCGCTCGGTTACGACGAAAACGAATTGGTCGGTGTGAGTCTCTTCGATCTCACGACTCAGAAGGAGCTCATACGTTCATATCGCGAACGAGCATTGCAGGGCAAGGAAGACGAGGTCGTCGTCGATGTCGATTTCACGTCGAAGGACGGACAGACTATTCCCATGAATCTTTCGCTTACCGTAGTCGTCGAGACCGGCCAAATCATCGGCTTCGTAGGTGTTGGAAGAGACAATACCGAAAGGCGCCGGTCGGAGATGCTTCAGTCCGCACTTTACAGGCTCGCCGAAATTACACGCGTAACCGAGAGCCTGAAGGAATTCTGCAAATCGATACACGAGGTTATCGGGCAGCTCGTGCCGTCAAAAGACTTCTACATTGCACTTAGGGAAGACATAAGCCGGGGCTTGTTCTATCCTTACTATGTCAATGAGGTCTACGATATTCCGGAGAGGCAGCCAGGCCTTGACGCCTTTAATGAGCAGGTGATGCTCGGAGGCAGCCCGTCGGTGCTGACCGTGAACGAGACGAAACGCCTTGATACGGATGAGGCCGCCGGCGTTCAGAGAAGAATGCCTATAGACTGGGTCGGTGTCCCGTTGAAGACAGCTTCCGGTACGATTGGCGTCCTTGGAGTTCAGAACTTTTCGCCCACGGTCAAATTCGGAGAATCGGAGAAGAATCTCCTATCCCTTCTGTCCGGGCAAATTGCAACTGCGATAGAACGTAAACAGTCCGACGAGAAAATCAGGGAACAGGCAGCGCTCCTCGACAAGTCACAGGATGCGATTATTCTGGAGACGCTCGGCGGAATGATAACGTTCTGGAACGACGGTGCAACAAATGTGTTTGGCTGGAACTCAGAGGAGGCAATTGGAAAGTCGCTCAATGATTTCTCCAGGGGAGTGGTGAGCGGCGAAGCGACCGATGCCAACGAAGTGGTGAGGACTGAGGGAGAGTGGTCCGGCGAGATAAACGCGAAGAATCGAAAGGGAGAAGAAATCGTACTCGATTGCAGGTGGAAGCTTGTAACGGATATCGAAGGAAGGCCCAAGGCGATAATGAAAGTTTGCACCGATATTACGGATCGGAAGAAGCTCGAATCGCAGATTATGAGGGCACAGCGGCTTGAGAGTATAGGAACACTGGCCGGCGGCATTGCGCACGACTTGAATAACGTTCTGTCTCCTATCATGATGTCCGTGCGGGCTCTAAAGAGAAGACTCGAGGACGATCAGAGCGAGAAAATACTTCAGGCTATCGAGACCAGTGCCAAGCGCGGCGCAGATATGGTCCGGCAGGTCCTTATGTTCGGAAGAGGCGCCAAAGGCGAGCGCGTTATCCTCCAGCCCAGGCACGTGATCAGAGAGATAATGAACATAGCAAATGAGACCTTCCCGAAATCTATAAAGGTCGAGCATGCGATGCCAAAGGATTTGTGGACCGTCCTTGGTGACGCGACACAATTGCACCAGGTAATCCTTAACCTGTGTGTTAACGCACGAGACGCCATGCCGGACGGCGGAACTCTGACCCTCGCGGCGGAGAATGTGATCCTCGATCAAGACTATATGAAAATCAATATCGACGCTAAACCGGGGAAGTACGTTCTCATTACGATCTCGGATAGCGGGACCGGAATCCCGCAGGGGCTTCTTGATAAAATCTTTGAGCCGTTCTTCACCACCAAAGAAGTGGGGAAGGGGACCGGCCTGGGTCTCTCCACGGCCCTGGCTCTCGTGAAAGCGCACGGCGGTTTCATGAACGTGTACAGCGAGTTGAACAGGGGCACTTCTTTCAAGATTTATCTCCCTGCGACGGAGCTCGCCGAAGCCGCGACCCCGGTCGAGACTGATCTGGATCAGTTCCTCGGACACGGAGAACTTATACTTGTTGTCGACGACGAATCGTCAATAAGAGAAATCGCCAGAGCCACACTGGAGGCTTACGGCTACCAGGTGATTGTTGCGGGCGACGGTGCGGAGGCAATCGCCGTCTTCGTCAAGAATATGGCGAATGTGCGTACCGTTATCATAGATAACATGATGCCTGTGCTGGACGGGAAATCTGCAATTGCGGCCCTGAGACGCATGGAGACCACGGCGAAGATCATCGCCACCAGCGGCCTGCAGGACGAGCTTGCAGGCTCGTTCTCGGATCAGATAGATGCTTTCATTAACAAACCTTTTACGGGCGAGAAACTGCTCAAGACAGTATACGAAGTAATGCACGAGTCTGAATAGCAGCAACAAGTCGTGAACCGGCTGCCGTGAGTCGAAGATAGTTGTGCACCCGGCTCCTCAATCTGCAACGGGTTTTCACGACACCCGGAGTGGTCCGAGGATCGCCCCTGGCCGCAGCGGTCCGCCTTTTCGCTTTCGGCGTACCCCCACCAAGTGCCGACCTGTGGACAATTCAAATGACCATCATGCAATGCGTTCTACGGTGATTTGTCATGGCACAGGAGCCGTCTCAGTATGTCACCAGAAGCGCAATTGCTCTTGACTGCCGTCGGGCGTAAATTACTTGAAATTGGAGATTTTGATTGAGCGGTTTCAAAAACGAGAGATTGAAGGAATTATTCGACGGTTTTCGCGGTAAGAAGATCGCTGTAATTGGCGATCTCATGATCGACCGGTACATTTGGGGAACCATCTCACGAATATCTCCGGAAGCGCCGGTCCCGGTGCTCGAAGTGGAGAGTGAATCTGTCAGACTCGGCGGTGCCGCAAACGTCGCGAATAACGTAAAGGCGCTTGGAGCCGAGCCGATCCTTTTCGGTGTTGTCGGCGCCGATGACTACGGCACAAGACTGCGGAAAATACTCGGAGAGATGGGGCTATCCTCGGAGGGAATCATTACCGACGCTGCCAGGCCGACCACGGTTAAGACAAGAGTCATTGCACACAGCCAGCACGTGGTCCGTATGGACCATGAAGTTCTGAAAGATATCGGCGATAAAACCGTCACTCAAGTCTTGAAGTTGCTTCATTCGATGAAGAACGATCTCGACGGAATCTTGCTCGAGGATTACAACAAGGGGATGTTGACGAAAGATCTTGTGAAGCAGGTTGTCGATTTCGCTCGAAAGAACCGGAAAGTCGTAAGCGTGGACCCGAAGCGGAGCAACTTTTTCGAATACCGGCACGTGACGGTGTTCAAACCGAACAGGAAGGAGGCGGAGGGCGCGCTCGGGATTCTGGCAGGAACGGACGAGCAGGCTGTCGCCGCAGCGCGGCAATTGCTCAAGCGGCTCGATTGCCAGAATGTGCTGTTGACCCGTGGCGAGCAGGGAATGACCCTGGTCGAGAAAAGCGGATCATCGGTGCATTTCCCGACCAAGGCCAGGAAGGTGGCTGATGTCTCGGGAGCAGGCGATACGGTCATTTCCACCCTTACCGTCGCGCTAGTCTCCGGTGCGACTATCGGCGAAGCTGCAGCGATCGCCAACCACGCGGGCGGTCTTGTGTGTGCCGAGGTTGGAATCGTCCCGGTGGATAGGGAGCGTCTCTTCGAAGTAGTCTTGAACGATTCGCATTCCATCGAAAGCTGACAATGCCGGTATTCTCAGTACAAGAACTAAGCGTCATTGTCAGAAAGCTCCAGGGGGACGGGAGGAAGATAGTGTTTACCAACGGCGTCTTCGATATTCTCCACAGAGGTCACGTCCAATACCTGAACCGGGCAAAGGAACTGGGAGACTGTCTTGTCGTGGCGGTAAACTCCGACCAGAGCGTCAAGAGAATCAAGGGTGAGAAGCGGCCGGTAGTTCCGGAAGGCGACCGGGCTTTCGTAATCTCCAATCTAAAAAGTGTCGATTACGTCTGCGTTTTCGGAGAAGACACGCCGTACGAAACGATCAAAGATATTCAACCTGATGTGCTGGTCAAGGGCGCCGACTGGAAGATCGAGGACGTCGTCGGAAAAGACATCGTCGAGGCACGTGGCGGAAAGGTCGTCACGATAGACTATATGGAAGGGAAGTCCACGACGAATATCATCAATAGGATTATCTCGGAAAGCCTGTTCCGAGAGAAGTGACATTACGGACCTTGCGATGCGCAAGAGATTCTTTATCCCCATATTTGTCCTCTTTGTTTTCTTCCCGCTTATCATATTCCTCCTCTCGTTTACGCGTTTCTTCAATGACGAAGTCAGAGATGCTCTCATTTATGTGGTCGATAACGCTACCAATGCACAGCTGCACCTTGGTGAAATCCACGGAAGCGTATTCGGATCATTCAGGATAGACGGCGCTGCACTTGTCTATCGCGGCGAGCCGATAGCTTTAGTAGACACCGTTAGAATTTCTCATCTTCCGTTATCTCTGGTAACAAGGACAATACAGGTCACGAACCTGGAACTCGCGAACCCGAGGTTCTATCTTGTGAGGTATAAAGACGGGAGCTTTAACGTCGACCACATCGGGAAGCCAACCTCCGGGAAGGCCGGGAAGTTCGACTGGACGATTATAGCCAGGAATGTGAATATCCGCAACGGACAGTTTTCTCTTTACGATTCCACTGTCAGCAGAGGTGAGGGAATTTCTTCGGATGACAAACCCCCGGGCGACCATAAGCCGTTCGATGTCACCGATTTTTTTGTCAGGGATTTGCGCCTCGATGCTTCCGCCGAATTGACGGGAGATAACCTTTCAGCGAATGTGCGCAACCTTGCCATGAGAGTTGATCCCGCGGGTTTCAGGGTCGATTCTCTCGGATTCGCATTTTTCACATC
>JAJYJD010000243.1 GCA_021789755.1 Bacteroidota bacterium | reverse complement strand
TCGACGATCGAATCGGGATCCTGACCCGATTGAAGCATTTCTTCGAAGACCTCTTTGGCGATCTTTGTCGAGATCGTCCCTTCATTTATCAGGTCTATCATCCGTGAGAGACGCGGAGGGGTTATACTGAACTCACCAATCTTAAGGGACTTCTCGTTCACGACACGAAGTACGTCTGTCATGACATAGTTGCTCGCCTGCTTGTAAGCCTCGGTGGACTTGACGTTTATATTCGAAACGACCTGCTCGTAGTACTCGGCGACATCCTTCTCGCCCGTCAGAATCTCCGCGTCGTACTTCGGGAGTGAGAACTCCCGCATATACCTGTTCCGCCGTTCCATCGGGAGCTCAGGCTGCGTCGCCTTCACCCGCTCGATCCAGGCGTCGTCGATGACCACCGGCACGAGATCGGGGTCGGGGAAATACCTGTAATCGTTCGCCTCCTCCTTCGAGCGCATCGGCCTGACTTCATTGGTGTCCGCGTCGTAGAGGAGAGTCTCCTGTCTGACATGGCCGCCGGATTCGAGAAGGAGGTACTGTCTGTCGATCTCCACGTCGAGAGCACGCTCGACATTGCGGAAGGAGTTCATGTTCTTGATCTCGGCTTTAGTTCCGAGCTTCTGTTCGCCGCGGAGGCGAATCGAAACGTTCGCATCACAGCGAAGAGAACCTTCCTCCATATTGCCGTCGCAGATGCCGAGGTAAGTGACAATCTGTCTTATCTGCTGCAGATACAAGTACGCTTCCTCGCCGGAGCGGATGTCGGGCTGGCTGACGATTTCCAGCAGCGGCACACCGCAGCGGTTGAGGTCGACGAGCGTGTCGGCTCCCCGGTCGTGTATCGACTTCCCCGCATCTTCCTCCATGTGGATCCTGACGAGGCCGATCTTCTTCCTCGTCCCGTCCTTCTTTTCGATCTCGACGTAGCCGTCGACGCAGATGGGCTCCTCGAACTGCGAAATCTGGTATCCCTTCGGGAGGTCGGGATAGAAATAATTCTTCCTCGCGAAAATCGAATAAGGTGTGATGCGGCAGTTGGTGGCAAGCCCCATCTTTATCGCGAACTCGACGAGCTTCTTGTTCAATACAGGGAGCACGCCTGGCATGCCGAGACAGACCGGACAAACGTTCGAGTTGGGGGGGTTACCGAATTTCGTCGAGCACCCGCAGAACGTTTTAGTCTCCGTCAACATCTGCGAATGAACTTCGAGCCCGATTACCGCTTCGTATTTATTCCAGTCCATATGAGCTTTCAGCAATAAGCGTCAAGCGGCAAGATGGAAGTGAACTACTTATCGCTTCACGCTTAACGCAATGCGTTTCCTCCAGTCAGTTCCTGAGAGCCGATACGACTTTCTCGGCCGCGTCTTTCAATCCGTTCGCGACGGCAAAATTGAGGCCGGATTCTCTGAGGAGCTGCGCGCCTTCTTTGGCGTTCGTCCCTTCGAGCCTGACGACCACGGGGAGATTGACCGATGTCCGCTTGGCCGCCTCTATCACTCCCTGCGCGACACGGTCGCAGCGGACTATTCCGCCGAATATGTTGATCAGGATCGCCTTCACATTCGGATCGGAGAGTATGATCTTGAAGCCGCTGGAGACCGTCTCGACGTTAGCGCCGCCGCCGACATCGAGGAAATTCGCGGGTTCGCCGCCGGTGAGTTTTATGATATCCATCGTCGCCATCGCAAGTCCGGCGCCGTTGACCATGCAGCCGACGTTGCCGTCGAGTTTGATGTAGTTAAGATGAGACTTCGATGCCTCAACTTCGAGCGGAGATTCTTCGTCGAGATCCCTGAGCTCGAGAATGTCGGGGTGGCGGTAGAGCGAGTTGTCGTCGAAATTCATCTTCGCGTCGAGCGCCATGACGAAGCCCTCAGTTGTCAGCACTAGCGGATTGATCTCCGCGAGGCTCGCATCGGAGGCTTCATACGCTTTGTAGAGTGCGTTTAGGAACTTCACGCCGTTCTTGTACGCATCGCCGGTCAGCCCAAGCCCGAACGCGAGCGTCTTTGCCTGAAACGGCATTAACCCGAGTCCGGGATCAACGGTTTCTTTCAGGATCTTTTCGGGAGATTCTGCGGCAACCTTTTCGATTTCCACTCCGCCTTCGGTGGAGACCATGAAGACGTTCTTCGACGTCGCTCTGTCGAGGACTATCCCGGCATAAAGTTCTTTTGCAATATTGATTCCCTGTTCAATGAGAAGTCGCTTTACGACCTTTCCTTCCGGGCCGGTCTGGTGAGTCACGAGCGTCATGCCCAATATCTGTGACGCGAGCTGTCTGACTTCTTCGATGCTCTTCGCGATCTTGACGCCGCCGCCTTTGCCGCGTCCGCCCGCGTGTATCTGGGCCTTCACGACCCAAACGCTTCCGCCGATTTCCCGCGCCGCCGCTACCGCTTCATCGACGCTGAACGCGACCTTCCCTTTGGGGATTGCCACGTTGAATTTCTTAAGAATCTCTTTTGCCTGATATTCGTGGATTTTCATCTTGAAACCCTGTTTGATTTTGTAAAGTTAGGTAAGCCTGCACTACAAAGGTATACTCAGAACAAACGATCGCTCATCCGAATGATTTCCATGACGGAGACTATCGAAAAACCTCTTTAGATTCGGCTCAAAGGTCTTAGGCAATATAGGAAAGCGCGGTTTGGAACTCAAGAAACGGGAAAAGGAGGTGGTGTCTCGGTTTACTTTTCTGGGGAGCTTATTTAGAGGAAAGACCGAGTTGACCGCGGATCAACTCGCACATTAGTTTGCTTAGTTCTGCGTGTCTGGGAACTGTCGTTCTTGCGCCAGTGCGGGGGTTCAAATAGACATCATGTTTTTTGCCGTGCCTAAGAAGCACGCACCCGCTTGCAACTAATTGCTGTATAAATTGCCTGTGCTTCAGGCTGCCAATTCCAAGCGTTTCGTTTTATGCTTGCGAGTGACACCCGCTCGTTTTCGCGGATGTGTACTTGCTTCCATTTCTCGTTGAGCATCTCTGATGTTCGCAACGAGCTCATCCAGAGTTTCCCCCTGGCTAATAACCTCCGGATATTCCATCAGCTGTCCAACCAAATACTTCCCATCTTCCCAGTATTCCAGGGTGATACTATGTTTTTTTTCTGTGCTAGACGATCTCATTTATATTCTCCGGTATTGCAAATGGCACTTAAAAAGTACGCATGAAGTCATGTATCAGTCAAGTGTCAGCGAGCGCTGAAAGTGAGCAATTCTGATCCCATGGCTGCGGAGGTGTTGTACTCCCGAGTCATGAGCGCATTCAATAACCAGGGCCGGCATTATCTCAAGCAAACCGCCTTCTTCGTTTGCGTGCCGTTATCGGTCGTCAGCTGGTAATAGTAGATTCCGGAACCTGCACGTTCTCCCCGTCTGTTCGTTCCATCCCAACGCAGGGAATATTGTCCGGCAGACTGCCTCCCGCCATCCACTAATGTGATCACTTCCCTGCCAAGGATATCGTAGATCTTCAGAGTCACGTTGCTGACCGCTGAGAGCTTATAGCTAATCACTGTTGTCGGATTGAACGGATTCGGATAATTCTGTTCCAGTACGAAATTGTTCGGCGCATTCGGTTCGCGTGCGTCGATGTTCGTCAGTCCGCCGTTTGAGGTGTAGAGAATGGTTCCCGATCCACCCGCGGCGAAGCCGTGTTTCTCATCTATGAAACTGATCGCGCGTAATGTCGGCCATGGCAATACCGTGTAAGGAAGCAAGTTTAGAGTCCACGTATCGCCTCCGTCTGTTGACTTGACTATCGAACCGCCGACACCACAGGCATAAATTACATCATTGGATGGGGCTGAGACAGCGTACAGCGCGCTGGAGGGAATGCCCGATGCAACCGTGACCCATGAAGTATCTGAAGCAAGCTTCCGCAATATCAGGGGCGATGCCCAGAGATCTCCTCCGGCACCGACGATGAAGCCGGTTCCCTGATTAGTGAACGCAAGATCGTACGCTGCGGTGCCAGGGCCCTGGAGCGCCGGAATGATCCTTTCCGTCCACGACAATGCGGCGTTCTCCAGCTTTGAACAAATTGAATATGGGGTCAGCGCGTATAGTGTGTACCCCCACTCCGCAATCGGGGTTGTTGCAGAAAGCGACCGGATCGGCCACTCGCTTATCTTCTCCGAAGACCATGTCCTTCCGCTGTCGAGCGAATGGTAAATCCAACCCGAGTCGGCGCCGACATAAATATCGGACGGATCGACATAGAGCACGGAATAGCAATCCGGCGCGTAAGTGGTGTGACGGCACCACCCCGCCATGTTTCCGCCCCTGATTGTGAAAACAGTACCGTAATCTCCGACCGCCATCCCGTTAGCGGAATCATAAAAGTCGACGGCATTCCACGGCATGACGTACGAGAGGGGCGCCGTCAGGTCGAACCACGTATCGCCTCTGTCGGTTGTTCTCAGAATCGACCTCCCACGACTCACAGCGTAAGCGGTCATCGTGTCGGTCATGACCACACCTGTAAGTGCTGAGTCGATCCCGCTGTTTTGCAGAACCCACTGCGTGTCCGCATCTTCACTCCACGCGAATATCGATAAGGTGAGCAACGATACAAGCAAATTCTCTTTCATAAATCCTCCTTGTCTTAGACTGCAAAGACAAAACTTCGCCGGTTTATGAAGAAATGGTGCTGAAAGTTAAAATCGAGTACCCGGAAGGCCCTGCATGTTCACTGCACAAGTAATTTTAGCCAAATAACATCTCAATTCAAATGCCCCCTCTTTTCAAATGGGCAGACGCGAGAGTCTTGCGATAGAACCCGCATACGTCCCTGACCACGCACTCCGTGCACTTCGGATTCTTCGGTCTGCATACTTCGCGACCGAGAAATGTCATCCCCATCCCGGCGGCGTGCCAGTACTTCGGCAGGATTGATTCCATGATATCCCCCTCGATTTTGTCCGGCGCGTCCGACTTTGTTATCCCAAGTCTGGGCGCGACGCGGGCAACGTGAAGGTCGACAATCACACCCTCGCACTTCCCACCCAACTCACCGATGATGACGTTCGCCGATTTGCGACCGATCCCGGGAAGCTTCGTCAGTTCCTCCATCGTCGTGGGTATGCGCGAATCGTCTTTCACGGCTTTCGCGATCGCAACAAGCCATTCAGACTTATGCCTGAAGTTCGTTATGCCGTGAACGAATGGGAAAAGATCCTCCGGCTCAGCGTTTGCCAGCTCTTTTAATGTCGGATATGCCCTGAACAGCTCCGGAGCGACCTTGTTTACGAAAGCGTCGGTGCTCCGTGACGATAAAATTACCATCACGACCAGCTGGTACGGGGTCCTGTACTCGAGCGGATGTTTTCGCCTGCCGTATTTTCTGAACAAAGGTGCCAATGCCCTGTTCCAATCGGTCTTTCGCGACATTGCTTTCATGAATGGAACTTAGATCGCCACAGAGAGAGAAGCAAAATCCATCCGGGAGATTCCTGGGCTCCGTGCGTGGGAAAAGCCACATGCTCCGGTTGCCGGGGGCAGAACCACGCAGGTTTGATCCGCGAGTCGGATTCGGGTACTGAGAGCTTATTATCGACCGATCCCGTTGAAATTGCCGCTGAAGCTTGATTCTCAACGGGTTTGGTGATATTTTTTTCTTCGATGACACGAATTCCAGGCGACATCCTTTCCGAACATCGCATTCCGGAAGACTGTGGTATCGGTAATCCCACTGACAAAACCTCCCGTCCGAAGGA
>JAJYJD010000242.1 GCA_021789755.1 Bacteroidota bacterium | reverse complement strand
TTTCGGCGAGCCTCTCTCGTCGCTGGGTGAAGTGAATGAAATCGATATCACGATTCCATCACCGATAAGTGACGCCGTGCCTGCTGCCACACCGGAGTCTCTCGCAAAAGGTAAAGATTATATTGCAAGAGCCGCCGACGCATGCGGAGGAACCGGTGCTTACAATGCAATCAAAAACCTCCGGATGAAGTTCGATCTCGTTCAGTCGACCGAGATGGGCGATATCAGCATGACCGGGGAAGCCACGATCGTGTATCCTGACCGCATCCACCAACTGATCACCACACCGATGGGAGAGATGCGGATGGTGGTCGCAGGAGACAAGGGCTGGATGGTGTCTGCACAGGGAAAAATGCCGCTGCAGGAGTCTATTAGAAAAGAGATGCGGGCCAACATCCTGCGAGACCCCGTTCATATTTTCACCCACGCCGGTGAGCTGCAGGCTCAGTTCGTCGGAGAGAAGTCCTTCGCAGATGCGAGGACAGTCGAACTCCTGGTCAGCTGCAAGGAAGGATCATTCCATCTCTATTTGGACCCCCAGACCAGCGTTCCCATCGGTGTGTCGTACCAGTCCGTCGGTCAGACCGGTCCTGTGAATATAGAGGAAGTATGGTTTGATTACAGGGACGTCGGAGGGGCTAAAATGCCTTTCAGGACAATTGCCACCGCTGACGGGAAGAAAATTTCCGAAGTCACCGTCAGGGAGTTCAAGCAGAATGTCGATGTCGATCCAAAACTATTTCAGGAGGATTGAGCCGTCGGTTGCAACGATCGACCGCAGGTCCGGATTAGAATGACAGCCGGACCGGCTTCCTGATGAGATGAGAAAAGCCCGCAAGAGCGGGCTTTTCGTTTTTCAAGAGTTTACAATGTCGGGACGGAATTTAGCCGAGGCTCAATCTCTTCGCGACGCTGTACAGGTCCTTATCGCCTCTTCCGGAAAGATTGATAAGAATATCCTTTCCTTTGCCGTCGTTCTGAGCAAGCTTCGCCGCATAAGCGACTGCGTGCGCAGACTCCAGCGCGGGTATTATTCCTTCCAATCGCGAGAGCTCGACAAACATGTCGAGTGCTTCACGGTCGGTGATCGAGACATACTTGACAAGCCCCGAGTCTTTCAGGTAAGAATGCTCCGGTCCCACGCCCGGATAATCCAGCCCGGCGGAAACGGAATAAGCGTTCAGCACATTTCCGTTTTCATCCTGCAGGAGATACTGCATCGAGCCGTGGAGGACTCCCGGTTTACCGAGCGATAATGAGGCAGCAGTCTTTCCTGTCTCGAGTCCTTCGCCTGCTGCTTCGACGCCGATCAGCTTCACATTGCGGGCGTCACGGACAAACTCGTAGAAGATCCCGATAGAATTGCTTCCGCCGCCGACGCATGCGACAACATAGTCGGGCAGCCTGCCGTAGGCATCTTTGAACTGTTGTTTCGACTCGCGCCCGATCACCGCCTGGAAGTGCCGGACCAGCTTCGGGTAGGGGTGCATCCCCACGACAGAACCGATTATGTAAAACGTATCACGGACATTTGTCACCCAATCGCGGATCGCCTCGCTGGTCGCCTCTTTCAAGGTCCTGGTTCCGCTGAGAACCGGTACTACCTCCGCACCCAGGAGTCTCATCTTGAACACATTGGGCTCCTGCCTGTGCATATCCTCTTCGCCCATATAAACGATGCACTTCAGGCCGAGAAGAGCGCAGACTGTAGCCGTTGCGACGCCATGCTGTCCCGCGCCCGTCTCGGCAATTATCCGGGTCTTCCCGATTCTTTTTGCCAGGAGCGCCTGGCCGATCGTGTTATTAATCTTATGAGCGCCGGTGTGGAGGAGGTCCTCACGCTTCAGGAACATTCTTGCGCCGTACTTTTCGCTGAGGTTTTTGATAAAGAAGATGGGCGTCGGCCTGCCCGCATAATTCTTCAAAAGGTACTCGAACTCTTCGTTGAAGCTCTTGTCGTTCTTCAGCGATTCAAAAGCCCTGTCGAGTTCCTGGGCAGCCCTGACAAGTGTCTCGGGGACAAAAGATCCTCCGTAAATTCCAAAGTGCCCTTTATCGTCAGGCAGCTTATAGAACTCCTCTATTTTCTGTTCGATATCTTCCATGGTTTTGTATTCCTGGCCCTCATCTCCTCAGGCACATAACTTTGCGTTTGAAATAAACCTGCGCACCTTATCGTGATCTTTCTTTCGCGGCGTTTCTTCGACGCCTGAAGCCGTATCTACACCGTAAGGTTTCAGATACCTGATCGCATTGCACACATTTTGATCGTTCAAGCCTCCGGAAATGACAAATCGGGAAGACAGATCAACCCCGCTCTTTCCGATCTCGTCCCAGTTTGAAAGCGTCCCGGTGCCGCCGAACTCATCATCCTTGTAGGCATCCAGGAAGATCAGGTCGGCGCCGAGTTTGGACGCCTCCGCGACATCGCCGGCTGTCCTGACGCGCACGGAATAATAAAGAGACTTCCTGAAATCAAAATCGGAAACGCTGAACTTCGGCTCGTAAACCTGCACGGCATCTACTTCCGTCGAATCGAGCGCCGCCACGATATCCTTGATCGACGGCTGGACCATTACGGCCACGGTTGTGACATAAGCGGAGACTTCGCGTACGATTGAGGCTGCATCGTCGAAGGTTATATATCTCTTGCTTTTCGGATAGAAATTGAGTCCGATCGCGTCGGCACCCGCTTCGGTGCATGCGTAGGCATCTTTGATGTTGGTAACGCCGCAGATTTTTACGAACATGACAAACCGACCATAGGAATCCGGCCTGAAAACCGTGTTGAATGCGATCGGCTTTTCACTTCAGACTCTGCCTCCTGTAAACTTCCTGACTTCTGCCACTCTATTCTCAGTGCGCATGAAATGTTCGCCTATGAGGACTGCGTGATAGCCGAGCTCTGCCGCAGTGCGGAGACCGATCGTATCGGAAATTCCACTTTCACTTACGCTGACAATTTCTCCCGGGATCTTCCCGGCCATTTTTTCCGATGTGTCCGTGGATACTTCGAAGGTCTCGAGATTCCGGTTATTCACTCCGATTATCTCGGCGCCCGCGGACAACGCGATATCGAGCTCTTCGTCGGCATGGACTTCGACGAGCGCGGCAAGTCCGCACTCTTTCGCGAGCTTCACGAAGCCAGCGAGCGTTCTCTCGTCGAGCGCTGCGACTATCAGAAGCACAGCATCGGCTCCGATAAGGACGGATTCATAAACCTGGTATTCGTCGACTATGAAGTCCTTTCTCAGAAGGGCGACTTCGGGAACGGCTTCACGCACGGCCTGGAAGTCCTGTTTCGAGCCTTTGAAGAACGAGCCTTCCGTCAATACGGAGATAGCCGAGGCACCCCCTTTGGCATAATCTCTCGCGACGCTTCGGGGATCGATTTCGGCGGCAATTATCCCCCTCGAAGGCGATGCGCGCTTTATTTCAGCTATGATTCTCACCGGTTTGCCGGCCTGACGCAAGAGACTTTTCCGAAAGTTGTTTTTCGGCCTGACGTCCGAAACAAGAGTTGTCAACTCGGCGAGACTCAGAATCTCCTTGGCTTCTTCGATTTTCCCTTTGGTGCCGTTGACTATAGTTTCAAGAAAATTCACCGCTTCCTCCTGCTTCTCCTCGCCGGTCCGGCAGCGGTTTTCTCCTGCTTCGTCGATGCAGATTTCTTTTTCACCCTGTTTTTCGCCGCGGCTTTCACCGGTCTTTTCACCGCTGCTTCGGTCCCCGGACGAACGCCACCTTGATCAGGAAGCGGGAGGTCCTCCAGCGTCGGCTGCCGGCCGGCCACTTCGCGTACGGGAGCGAGCTGGGGATGTTCTTTGAATGAGACCTTCAACCGTTTGACTCTGTGCCGGGCCACTTCCTCTATTATGAAGAACATCTCGTCGTGGTTATAAACCTCGCCTTTCTGGGGAATCTTTCCTGCGAGCTTCTGCACAAAACCGGCCATCGTATCATAGTCTTCTTCGCGCGGGATTTCGCATCCAAGGAGCTCGTTGAACCTGTCTACAGTCATAGAACCGGAGAAATGCGCGTCTCCGCTTTCGTCCCGTATGACTTCAGAGAGAGACTCATCGTACTCGTCCTGGATTTCACCGACAATTTCCTCGAGCACGTCCTCGAGCGTGACGATCCCTTCCGTCCCGCCGAACTCATCGACCACTACAGCCAGGTGCACTTTGTTCATTTGCATTTCGCGGAGAAGCTGGCTGATCTTCTTCGATTCCGGTACATAATAAGGGGTTCTCAGCAGGTCCTGAAGGACTATCGCCCCGCTCCCTTCAGCCAGCGTGATGAGATCTTTGGCGTAGATTATGCCGACGATGTTGTCGAGGGAACCGCTGTAGACCGGCATTCTCGAATATCCCTCCTCGGCAACGCGTCGCAGGACACGGCGCGGTTCCTCCTCGATGTTGATCGCAACGATATCGCCGCGCGGGATCATCACTTCACGGACAATCTTATCGCTGAACCTCAGGATGCTTCCTATGAGTTCCTTTTCAAAGGCATCCAGTTTTCCCGTCTTCGTTATTCGTTCCTGGATCTCGTTTACAATCTCCGACCGGTCCTTCTCCTCCTTGTCTCCGCTCCAGACTTCATCGACCTTCGAAAAGACAGGCGCAATCTCGGAGGTTCTTGTCAACTCGAATCCAAGGACGAGGCTGACCACGAACGAAAGCGCGAAGACCATAGACGAAATTACCAGAGTCACATTATACCCGGCTTCGGCAAGTCCCTTCAGGAAGAACACCGACGCGAAGACGCCGGATATGGTAACGAAGAACAACGCCGCAAGGAACACCCTGCCGGAAAGGTGCGATTTCTCGGCGTGAAAGAGATATCCCCAGCCGAGCGATGCCGCGGCAAAAAGGACCGCAAACAGGACAAAACTCTCGATCATGCTCCGGTTATCTCGACCAGGGAGCGGAGTTTGCTTTCGGCGAGTCCCTTCGCAATCACGCTCCGCGCGCGCGCAACTCCGGATTTGATATCGCGCTCAATGCCGGCAACATAGATGGCCGCTCCCGCATTAAGAAGTACCGCGTCGTGGTAAGGAGACTCACTTCCCCTTATTGCCATCATAAAAGCTTCGACAGCTTCCTCCTGGTTCCTGACCACAAGTGTGCTGAGCTCCACGCGATTGAGGCCGAAACTCTCGGGCTCGATCTCGTATGTGCTGATCTTGCCCAGTTTCAGTTCCGCGACAAGCGTCTTTCCGCACAGAGAAATTTCATCCATCGTCGGCTCACCGTGTACGACAAGGGCCGCCTGACTTCCGAGATCGCGGAGGACGTACGCGACGGGTTCCACGAGTGTCTTGCTGTAGACTCCGATAAGCTGGCGGTTAGCTCCGGCCGGGTTTGTGAGCGGCCCGAGGAGATTGAAAAGGGTTCTCACCCCGAGGTCGCGCCTGACAGGCCCGGCGAAACGCATCGACTTGTGGTGCAACGGCGCGAAAAGAAACGCGATGCCGATCTCGTTAAGGGCATTTTCGGTCTTCTTCAAATCGAGCCCGTCCAGATTCAGTCCGAGTGCTTTCAGTACGTCCGCACTCCCCGACTTGCTCGACACGGCGCTGCCGCCGTGCTTGGCTACCGTCGCCCCGGCTGCAGCAGCCACGAGCGCCGCCGCGGTCGAGATGTTGAACGTACTGGCGCCGTCGCCTCCGGTGCCGCACGTGTCGAGAATTACATCCTTGTCTATCCTCAGTTTCTCGGCC
>JAJYJD010000241.1 GCA_021789755.1 Bacteroidota bacterium | reverse complement strand
GATATATTTCCTGAACTCAGGGACACGGTCCTGCGGTATCCCGTCGTCTTTCATGATCCTGTCGAGGAGCATCGCGAGGTTCAGCACACCGGAGATGGGATTGTTTATTTCATGAGCAACGGTCGCGGATAATTGACCGAGGGATGCGAGGCGATCGCTCTGGAGCAGTTTCTGATGAGCGACCTCAAGTTGCTTCGTTCTGTCCTTGACCTTCAGCTCGAGATCCTGGGTAGCCTGGTTGAGCTCAGCCATAGCTTTGTTGAGCCGTTCGCTCATCACGTTGAATTCATGCGCGAGTTCGCCGAGCTCGGAGCTGGAAGTTACCTCCACAACCTGATCAAGCTGCATACGACTCACCGCTCGGGTTCCGACAATGAGCTTGTTTATCGGCCTGTCCACAAACCTGCGCGTGAAGAAGACGATAAAGAGGGCAATCAGAAGTATCTGTATCGCCGTCACGGCGAGAACTTCGGCTCTTGCTTCATCCAGCTTACTGTCGAGCGGCCTGAGATCGAACGCCACGTCGAGCACTCCCAGCACGCTCGTCGTTTTCGGGTGAGCGTGACACGCTGCTTCGCTGCAGGAGGACTCGTTGTAGATCGGAGTTACCATGGCAAGCTGTCTATCTCCGCCCGCTTGCCTGAAGATACGCGCGCGTGAAGAGGCGTCGATGTTCACAAGAGGCTGAGTAGAAGTATGGCACATGGCACATGCCTCCGCAGTCTTATTGACCTGCTTCTCGTCGACCGCCCTGGTCGAGAACATCACCCGCCCCTCTTTGTTGAAAATCCTGATCCGGCTGATACCCGGGTTTGCCGCGATGGTCCGCATCACTTCATAAGCGGCGGAGCGATCGTCGGCCAGCATCGCATGCCACGTCGCGCTCGCGATCCCTCTGGAAAGCTGGTCCGCGCCGTTGATCATGGCCTGCAGGATTACTCGTTCCTGATTTTTCAGGCTGATGTAACCGGAAATTCCCGACACGACCATGACTATGATTGTCAGGGAGATGATTATCTGCTGAGAAAGCCGTTTTGGCACGACACCTGACCCGCTTTCGAACTTTACTTGTAGCACTGTACCCTAAGTGAATTAACTCAAGGCAGGTGCTACTGCATACCGCATGGCCCCGGAGGCCAATCCACTGACGGAGACAACTTATGGAGGGAAATTCAGAGATTCAATTCAACGGACAGGAATGTGACCGCCGCCAACCAGAAGTCGGTTCCGAGCAGCTGACGGTCACTCCAAACAACAGCGAGTCGCTACGAGTTTTTGAAAGCAGTCTTCCCGGCGAAGCGGGCGGCTTTGCCCAGGTTTTTCTCGATCCTCATCAGCTGGTTGAACTTCTCAATCCTCTCGCCCCGGCATCCGCTTCCGGTCTTGAGATGCCCTGCGTTCACTGCTACGGTCAGGTCCGCAATGATCGTGTCGACGGTTTCCCCGCTGCGGTGTGATATGAATGCGTTGTAATTATTCCGATAGGCGAGATCGATTGTCTCGAGAGTTTCGGTCACTGTCCCGATCTGGTTGAGTTTTATAAGTATCGAATTGCCGACTTTCTTCTCGATTGCCTTAGCCAGGATCTTCTTGTTCGTGCAGAAGATATCGTCGCCGACTATTTCGATCTTTGAGCCGAGCGCAGCCGTGAGGTTCTTCCATCCATCCCAGTCGTTCTCAGCGAGACCGTCTTCCAGAAGTACGATCGGATATTCTCTCACCCAGCTCTCCCATTGCTTAATCATGGCGTCGCTGGTGACGTGCTTCTTCGTGCTCTTGAAGAAGAGATATTTCCCGTCATCCCACATTTCGCTCGCGGCGGGATCCAGACAGATGCTGATATCTTTTCCTGGCTTGTATCCGGCCTTTGTAATTCCCTCCAGTATGGCTTCCACGGCTTCTTCGTTGGACTTCAGGTCGGGAGCAAATCCGCCCTCGTCGCCGACGCCTGTGCTGAGTCCCTTCCCATGCAGAACGGACTTCAGAGCATGGAAGGTCTCCTCTCCCATCCTGATTGCCTCGGCAAACGACGGAGCGTTATGAGGCGCAATCATGAATTCCTGGAAGTCGACGTTGTTGTCGGCGTGCTTCCCGCCGTTAACCACGTTCATGCAAGGTACAGGAAGGAGGCTGGCATTCAGTCCGCCGATGAATTGATACAGCGGGACACCTGCACTCGCGGCGGACGCCCGGACATACGCCATCGACACACCGAGAGTTGCATTCGCCCCGAGAGCGGACTTGTTCTCTGTTCCGTCCAGCTCAATTAAAAAATAGTCCAGCTCCTTTTGCGAGTTGAACTCCCGCTTCTTGACCTCGGGCCCGATTTTCTTGATGACATTTTCAACAGCCTTCTTCACACCTTTCCCGCCGTAACGCTTCTTGTCGCCGTCCCTTAGTTCCGTCGCTTCCCTCTCGCCGGTGGAAGCTCCGCTCGGTACCATCGCACGCGCCTGCGTTCCATCTTCAAGTATTATGTCTACTTCAACAGTTGGATTTCCTCTTGAATCCAGAATCTCCAGAGCGTCTAAAGAATTGATTCTCATTTTGATCTCCATTTCTCGGTAATTACTGACGTTGATTTAATTCACCGCAGCGTTGCACTACGAGCGCGCGGGCCATGATTAATATATGTGACTGTAAGCATCATAAGCCAATGCGCAAACGGCGATGGTTTCATCTCCTAACCCGTCATCCTGCCTGCGTGCAATGATTCAATATAACATCCGGCACTTTCCGACTCCGGTTCCGCGGAATATCGCATTCCCATGTCCATGTTTTTCCGTCCTACGGATTCTTGCCCGGCGTGTAGTGGATGACAGTCGCCTTCTCCTCCGTAACCATACCGCCGCAGCCAGCCTTCTCGAACAACTCCTGGACGATCGGCAGAAACGAATCCACCTTTTCTTCTGTATCGACTATTTCGACGATCAGAGGGAGGTCTTCGCTGAGTTCAAGGAGTTTTGCGGTGTGTATCCTGCTTCCCGCCCCGTAACTTTCAACGCCTCGCAGAACGGTCGCGCCGGCCATTCCGAATTCCTTGGCGCGCTCCACGAATACATGGTAGAGCGGCTTCCTGTTCACATGATCGTCTTCTCCGATGAATATGCGAAGAAGTTTCCCGGTTCCTTCGAGTTTCATTATGTCCTCCATTAAATTAGTCGCCCTGCCAGGGTACCGACCCATGTTGCGGCAAGCCCGACCACAATCGAAACCACCACGTTCAAAAGCCCGATTGCAATCGCACCATCTCTCAGCAGCCCGACGGTCTCGAAACTAAAAGTGGAAAACGTCGTGAATCCACCGATGACACCGACTGCAAAGAATATTCTAAACGATGGGCTGATCAGAAATCTGTCCTCGGCCATCGAAAGGAACAAGCCAATAACAAAGCAGCCGATTACGTTTACCGCGAGTGTCCCGTACGGAAAATCGGTTCCAACGACTCTGTAAACCCATCCGGACAATACGTAGCGAAACACGGCACCAATATCGCCGCCGACAAAAACCAATATATTTCTAAACATTTGTCCACCTTCATTTTCAGGTGTGCATATACAAAAAATCCTGTTGCGGAACAGATCATCCACAACAGGAGTCATCATTCTCCTTTCGGAGACACTTAATCGGCGAACTCCATCGCCATGATTTAATTTAACATATCACAACCGGTCTGCAAAACGTGACCGAGACTTTTATAGATCTCCTCAGCTCTGCAACATCGGTTCCACAATTCTTGAGGCCACGGCAGAACGGAAATTCCCTCTTTTATTGAGTTCGCCTGCCACATCCGCGTCTTCTTGTCCGAGGATCACGGCTATACACCTTATGAACGACCGTGCCATGATGGGATCGAGATCGGCCCTATTTACGAAAGCATCGCCTATCGCCTCTGCGCCGGTTTTAGATCTTCGCATCGCAAGTATCTCCGCGGCTCTCTTCGCCGTCTGAGGCTCAAAATGCGACAACGCATTCATTGAAGCATTCAACTCACGCTTCCGTCAGGAATGTTTGAACGAACACTGGTTCCTTTCTCTGGAAGATGCGCGGCATAAGATCGAAGCATGGAGACTCCAATAAGATTCCGAACGACCCCACAGTGCACTGAACTACCAGACGCCGGAGGAATTCATCAACCTAATCGAACGACAAAGGACAGTAGTCACTTGACATTAACCACGATTTTGTTCTTATTCGATTTGGATCAAACATGGGGAGCAGTTCAGCTTGACCGGAGCACTAACTTACGATTGGTTCATCAATTGGGGGCAGGTCAATGCCATGACCTAAATGAAGTTGGATCCCTTCTGGGCTATATGATATTCCGAAAAGATTTGCGAACTGTGAGCTTGTGCTATTAGCCGTAGGACCGACGAGATTCACAATTCCATGCGGTCTCTCATCGTTGGGGAGGTACCCTGGGTCATCCCTTGTTCTCTTGTCTTTCCCTTTCGCTTGTTCCTCTGCCGCTTGCAACCCCGCCGCTTCTTGATATTCTATCTCTTCCACTGATGGTCCCGCATCTAATCCGCTTGGATCGGAGAACCTTATAGGATTATTAAAAGAGTATTCATAGGAACTTTTATCGGGAGATAGAAAATCCAACAGATCGGGTTGTCCAAACCTGCCGCTCCACGGATCATAGTACCTGGCTCCGAAATAGTACAGGGCCGTCTCCGGGTCCTCTTCCTTGCCGGTGAACTTATAGCGCGTGTCAGCAGATCCGGTCTGGTTCATCAGTGGACTTGTGCCAGGCATTTGTTCGCCGAACGGGTAACACTCGACAGCGAACCCTTTAGTGGGCCTTCTACAAAATTGTATCAGCTGATGAGCAAAGTGAGGACACCGAGAATGATGCCGACTACGCCGCTCCATAACATTTCTCGCCTTCTCTGATCTGTGTTCCAATTACCGCTCGTTAACCCTTCCGGGAGCAAAAGGCGTACGCCGAAGCAAGCCGATAACAGCTTTATCCGGAACTAGACTGTCTTCTCTTGCCCTGTAATAGTAGCCCTCGGCGAGCGAATTGAGTGCCATGCCGCGGACCTGAGAATCAGAGTCGGACGTTGCTACCGTCGCCAGGACCTGGTAAGCAAGCGGAGTACCGATTAGGTCAAGTGCCATAACGCCGTAAATACGGTTTGGAGACGGCGCATTGACGTTATCGACGGTGTTCCCGTGCGGGTCCAGGACACCGACTTTTAGGATTGGCGTATCAAAAAGAAAGGTTTGAAGAGCAGGAACGACAGCGTTACCCATGGAGCCGATCTTCCTCAGGACCAGGAATGGATCGTGGAGACCTTCGCCCGTTTCAGTGAAGAGACTAGTCAGTTCATCCGCTGTTGGACTTGCAGACACCGTGAATGCCTGAAAGCCGCCAGCTGATGTTCCGGCTGATTGTGCAGTGGATGTAACTTGAAGAAGGAGCACAACCGCTCCCGCAAGGAGTGTTTTCATGATGGACCTCTTGAGGTTAGGAAGTGAAACGAGAATTGTAGAGATGAAGCTAAAAGTGAAGAGTAATTACATTGGCCAAGGGGCCTTGGTTAGTTCTTTGTCGGCGATGCCGACCGGCAGCCGCATAGACGCTCGGAGGATGAAGTTACTGACAGACGCCTCTAATTGGACCTTACCCCATTTTGTAGACAAGAAGAAAAGCCGGTAACTTCGTGAAGGAGGATACTGGAAATGGAGACAGAGAAGAAGAGAAAGACGTACGACCGGCAATTCAAGATGGATGCGGTGAACCT
>JAJYJD010000240.1 GCA_021789755.1 Bacteroidota bacterium | reverse complement strand
GGCAGCAGGCGTAACGATTGGACGCCACCGAGGTTTACCATGAAATATGTTTGCCTCGCATACGAAGAAGAAAACAAACTCAACTCACTGACGAAGAGCGAGTGGGATTCTCTAAGGGCTGAGACGCTCTCTTATGTCGAGGACCTTCGGCGCCGAGGCACGCTGTTCGCTGCGGAACCGCTGCAGAGCGTCCATAACGCGACAACGGTCCGTGTTCGTGGTGGGAGAATTTCCCTGACAGACGGTCCATTTGCCGAAACTAAAGAGACGCTAGGCGGATTCTTTCTCATCGATGCAGCGGATTTGAATGAAGCGATTCAGATCGCGGCGAACTGGCCGTCGGCGAGGCTGGGAAGCATCGAAGTGCGGGCGATTGAGGATGGTCTGAAGGATATCGGGCGGTATGAGAAGAAATTCTAAATGCCAAATTTCGAATTCTGAATTTCTTAAGAGTCCCTGCCCGATGTCGATTTGCGTTCCCGCCGAGCGACTATTTCTAAAAGGAGAATCAAGATGGCAATTGTGCGACAGATAACCCCCTTCCTGTGGTTCGATAATCAAGCTGAGGAGGCTGCGCGTTTTTATTCGTCACTCTTCGCCCAAAGCGGCGTCGGCGGCGATGTCCGGTACAACCAGGAAGCGGCAAACGTATCCGGAAGACCGAAAGGCTCGGTAATGACTGTGCCGTTCCGGCTCGCGGGTCAGGGATTTGTGGCGCTCAACGGCGGACCGGCTTTCCACTTCACTCCGGCGATCTCGTTCTTTATCGCGTGTGACACCGAACATGAGATGGACAACCTCTGGAGGAACTTGTCGGCAGGCGGAAGCGTCCTGATGCCTTTTCAAAAGTATCCCTTCAGCGAGAAGTTCGGATGGCTCCAGGACAAATACGGCCTTTCGTGGCAGTTGAACCTTGCAAGCCGGACTCAAAAAATTACACCGTTCCTTCTTTTTGTCGGCGAACAAAACAGCAAGGCGGAAGAGGCGATGAAGTTGTATACTTCGGTGTTCAAAGGCTCGCAAATCGTTCGAGTCGAGCGGTTTGCGCAAAAGGAGCAAGGCGACGAGGGTACCGTAAAGCATGGCGTCTTCTCCCTGGGCGGGCAGGACTTCATGGCAATGGACAGTAATCTCGCACACAATTTCACTTTCAATGAAGCAGTATCGTTCCTCGTCAATTGCGAATCCCAGGAGGAAGTTGATTACTACTGGAAAAGACTTTCCCCCGGCGGAGACGAGAAAGCGCAGCAATGCGGCTGGCTCAAGGACAGATACGGCGTGTCGTGGCAAATCGTGCCGAGCATTCTGCAGAACATGCTCCAGGACAAAGACCCAAACAAAGTGGCGCGGGTAACTGAGGCGTTCCTGAAGATGAAGAAGTTCGATATCGCGGCATTGAAAAAGGCATACGAGGGCTAGAATCGTAAATTTTAATTTCTAAATTTTGAATTAAGAATTCAACATTAACAATTCTAAGGAGGAGACATGCCTACATTCAATCCTTACATAAATCTTCCTGGAAATACCGAGGAAGCGTTCAACTTCTACAAATCGGTTTTCGGAGGCGAGTTCACAACTCTACAACGCTTCAGCGAGACTCCGGTGGCGGATCGGGTGCCTGCGGCAGAGCGAAACATGATAATGCACGTGGCACTGCCCGTAGGTAAAGGCAATGTTCTCATGGGTACCGACGCGCTCGAATCGATGGGCCACAAGCTGACCTTCGGAAACAATTTCAATATATCAATCGAAGCCGATAGCAAGGAAGAAGCTAAGAGAATCTTCGATAAACTCTCCGCCGGCGGGAAGATTGAGCAACCCATTAAGGACGAATTCTGGGGAGCGTACTTCGGCATGTTCGCCGACAAATTCGGAATCAGGTGGATGATCAACTACACTTATCCGAAGCAGAAGTGACCCAGAAGCACATAATTTTAAAAGATAGCACACGGATGACACGGAACTGGATGATTCTCACGGATTTTGATTAAGAATTAATCCACGCAAATCTCTCTCCTGTGTAATCGGTTTGCTATTTTATTGTGATTGAAGGAGCAGAGGCTACGAAGGCTAAGGCAAAGGCGATCGACGAGTATCTTTCATCGTTGGATGATGACAAGCGACATGCGCTGGAGAGGCTCCGCAAGGTCATCAAAGATATATCGCCGAAGGCGGAGGAATGCATCAGCTACCAGATGCCCGCATTCAAGATCGATGGAAAGGTGCTTCTTTGGTTCGGTGCAGGCCCAAATCACTGCGCGTTTTATCCCGGAGGCATCGTGGAACGGTTCAAGAAGGAGCTCAAGGGATACAAGACCAGCAAAGGTACGGTTCAATTCCAGCCCGATAAACCGATCCCGGCCGCGGTGGTACGGAAGATGGTGAAGTACCGGATTGCCGAAGTTGCCGGACGGAAGCGGGTCAGGCGCAATCGGCACGGAGGCAGAACGTCATGAGAAAACTTATCTTTTCGGCCAACATATCGCTCGATGGGTTCGCCGACCACACGTTTGCGGTCGCCGACGATGAGCTGCATGATTTTTTCACGGGACTGCTGCGCAACACCGGCATCGAGTTGTTCGGCCGTGTAACTTACCAGATGATGGCAGACTATTGGCCTCATGCCCACGACGACCCGGCAGCTTCAAGGAGCACCTTAAACTTCGCGGACAAATTTAATTCGATACCGAAGATCGTATTTTCCGGCACTCTCGAGAAGGCAGAATGGAATAATACGACGCTGGTCAGCAGCAATGCTCTGGAATACGTGGCCCGGTTAAAAGAAACGGAGGGGGAGGACGTTTATATCGGCGGGATAAAACTGGCCGGATCGTTCATGAGTCATGGTCTTATCGACGAGTACTGGCTGCTGGTTCATCCGGTGGTGGCCGGTAAGGGAAGGCGGCTCTTCGAGAACGTGAATGAGAAGTTGACGCTCAGGCTCGTGGAATCAAAGGTATTTAAGTCGGGAGTTGTCGCGCTTCACTACGTTTCGGTCCGCGGTTAAGGTTTGCCGACATGAACAGGTTCAGACGCTCCCGAGCCCGCCCGGAAATTTGCTTTTCGGATGGGAAATGCATAAAATCAACAAATGAAATTAGCTGACTAATACCCACCTCCCGGCTACCCGGTCTGTAAGGGGCTGATGAAGCAACTTACGGATCGACATTAGCCGTATTCTCAATTATATAACTGTAACCGACCAGTGACGATGACAAGCGTTAAGGATATCATATCTACAATTCGGGAATCCCTTCGCAGCGAGGAACAGGACTACACGCAGATTGGCGTGCCCAGGGCCGTAGTCCTTCTCGCGATTCCAATGATATTGGAGCTGAGTCTCGAAAGCGTTTTCGCGCTGGTCGACATGTTTTTCGTCGGCAAACTCGGCCGGAACGCAATAGCGACCGTGGGTCTGACCGAATCCGTCATGACGCTCGTTTACTCGATTTCGTTCGGGTTAAGTTCGGCGGCTACAGCGATCGTCGCGCGCAGGATCGGGGAGAAAAACCATGAAGGCGCCGCTCACGCCGGTGCGCAATCGCTCATCGTGGCATTGATAGTGGCAGTCGGTTTAAGCATCGCAGGAGTCAGCGTTGGCGGACAAATTCTGTCACTCATGGGAGCGAGTGAGGACGTTGCGAGAGACGGAGCGATTTTCACGAGAATAATGTTCGGGGGAAGCCTTTCGATCGTGCTGCTGTTTCTCATAAACGGAATTTTCCGCGGAACCGGAGATCCGGCGATGGCGATGAAGAGCCTTTGGATTGCCAGCGGCGTTAACATAGTCCTTTGTCCATTGCTCATCCACTACTTCGGGCTGAAAGGCGCCGCCATGGCCACTGTAGCCGGAAGAAGTTCCGGCGTGCTCTATCAATCTTACCATCTGTGGAGAGGCAGCGGATTACTCAAATTGCGCGCGGTCCATTTCAGGTTCGATCCTGGTGTCGTAAGGTCCATGGCCAGAATTTCGTGGCCTGCCGCTTCGCAGTTCATAATTTCCAGCGGGAGCTGGATAGTACTCGTGCGTCTCGTCGCCGAGACCGGGGGCACGAACGCCTCCGCGGGATGTCAGATCGCCTTGCGCAACTTCATCTTCTTCATCCTCCCCGCATGGGGACTCAGCAACGCCGCCGCGACGCTGGTCGGACAAAACCTCGGAGCCGGAAAGGTTCAAAGAGCGAAAGAAAGCGTCATGCTCATCGCGAAATACAACGTGGTATTCATGAGCTTCGTGATGCTTCTCTTCCTTTTCTTCTCGCATCCGATCGTGAGTTTCTTCACACAGGACCAGTCCGTAATAAGATACGGCGCCATGTCGCTGCGCATTTTCGGATCCGGTTTCATATTCTACGGCATATCGATGGTGATGGTGCAGGCGCTGAATGGCGCAGGGGACACAAAAACACCAACAGCCGTAAACTTCGTTTGTTTCTGGCTGTTTCAGATACCGCTCGCCTATTTTCTCGCGGAGGGACTCAATTTGAAGGTGGCGGGAGCTCTAATCGCAGTGCCAGTCGCCGAGACTGTGATCGCGCTTGTGATGTGGTACTACTTCAACAAGGGTAAATGGAAAGAAATAAAAATATGAGGGATCAAAATGAGAAAGCTATACTTATTCAACATGATGACGCTCGATGGTTTGTTCGAGGGGCCGACCAAATGGGATCTGAGCTGGCACATCGTCGACGCGGAATTCAATCAATTCGCCATCGAACAGCTAGACTCGACAGGCGTTATCCTGTTCGGCCGTGTCACTTACGAAGGAATGGCAAGTTATTGGTCGAGCGAAAACGCGATAAAGGACGATCCGATCGTCGCGGGCAAAATGAATTCTATACCAAAGATCGTTTTCTCAAAAACGTTGGCCCGAGCCGAATGGCACAACACGAAGCTTGTCAAAGAGAACGCCGGTAAGGAGATCGACAATCTGAAACGACAGGGCGGCAAGGACATCGCAATCTTCGGGAGCGCCAGTCTTGCTTCAGGCCTGATCAAGGAGGGTTTGATCGACGAGTTCCGAATCATCTTAAACCCGGTCGTCCTAGGAAAAGGCAGACCGCTCTTCGGAAATATTGAAACGAAGACCAACCTCAGGCTCGAGAGGATGAAGAGTTTTAAATCGGGGAATGTATTACTTTATTACACGCTGGCGGGATAGGCCGTAATATCGCGATAGGTTTGATTCAAAGTCGATTACAGAGGAGGTTGAACGGTGACGAAACATCGAGAGTCGAAGGGGACCTACAAATTGCCGGACAAACCGAGGGAAGAGTTCAGACCCGTTGATCCTAACCAGGCCGTATTAAATCTCCTTTCCAGAAGCAGCACCGACCTTACCCGCGCGAGACTGTCACATTCTATTTGTATTTCGACAGCCGGAGCGCAGCAATGATCGCAGCGGATCGATTGACCACGCTGGGTTTTTCGACCGAGTGTACAAAGTCCGCAAAGCAGAAAGAGTGGCTATGCCTTGCATCCGAGGAAATTGTTTTGAAAGTCGGACTGCTTATTTCGATTCACAGAGCTTTAGATTGCCTTGCGAATGAGCTCGGCGGGGATTACGACGGATGGGAAACGGAATTGAGTGTCGAAGAGCGGAAGGGCCTTCCTGGAATCGGCTGACTCACCGCCTACACGACGTCGGTCTTTACAAGGGAAGACGTGTTTTGGGATACTTGCGTAGGCAAAGGCTGAAGTGAGAAGACGTTGCACAGAGAATGACCGAGCGACTTCCATTGCTAATTACCG
>JAJYJD010000239.1 GCA_021789755.1 Bacteroidota bacterium | reverse complement strand
GACGGGAAGTTGGTCATCGATAATTGGGGCCAGCACTCCATCCAGTCCCGCACTTATTCTATAGATCTGGAAAAGGGCAGGTACTACAACATCAAGATAGAATATTTCCAGGCAGGTGGAAGTTCGGGAGTGATGCTCGGCCTCCGGGAAGCGGGCGACAAGTTCATTGGACAGGCCGTCGATGCTGCAAGGAAATCGGATATCGCCCTTGTCTTTGCCGGTACCTCGAGCTATTACGAAACCGAAGGCGGTGACAGGGACAATCTTGAGCTTCCTGCAAATCAGGATGAACTTATAAAAAGGGTAAGCGCGGCGAACAAAAACACGATCGTCGTCATGATCACCGGCGCCCCCGTGCTGATGAGCAGCTGGCTGAATCAAGTGCCCGGTCTTGTCCAGGCTTGGTTCGGCGGTGACGAGGCTGGAAACGCGATCGCCGATGTGCTCATCGGAAGACACGACCCTTCGGGAAGGCTGCCGATGACTTTTCCGGCGAGGTGGGCCGATTGTTCTGCTTACGGCTCCTACAAACACCAGGACAGCGTCTCAGTTTACAGCGACGGCATATTCGTGGGCTACCGGTGGTTTGACAAACACAACATAAAGCCGCTCTTCCCGTTCGGGTACGGATTGTCGTACACGAAATTCAGCTACAGCGGTCTCCGCATTACGTCACTCGGTAATCAATACGACGTGACGTTTAAAGTGACTAACGACGGGAAAACAGCCGGAGTGGAGATCCCTCAGCTTTATGTCCACGATCCCGATCCCGCTGCGGATGCTCCCGTGAAAGAACTGAAGAAATTCGATCGAATCTCGCTGAAACCCGGCGAGACCGCGTTTGTAAAATTTACTGTCGGCAGGAGTGACTTTGCCCACTATGACGCCGCGAAGGGCAGATGGATTACGCATCGCGGAATGTTTGAAGTCATGATAGGGAGCTCCAGCAGGGACATCAGACTCCACGGCAATCTCAAGTTCGAGTAATCCCGACACCCTCTTCGCCTCACGGCGGGGAGTGCGAAGTGGTGCGCAACAGCGTAATGGAGGGCTCTCGGCCGAAAGCCATCCCTCTTTGTCTCGCGCTCATGAAGTCTTTTGCCTCAAATGTCTTCTGGATGTCAAGTGGTCTTGAACAGGCGGGACGTCGAAGCCGCGGCCGTAACTTTACAACCTTGTTCGCCGGCACACGCGATCCGGGTCATCTGAGGTGCGCTGCTCTTCTTTCCGAATTAGACCATGTCCAACATGAATAATGTGGTACAGAATACTTGCAAGTATCACCGGCACAGGATATTTTCGACATTAGTTTTTTGAGAGCGTCCTTTTTAGCCATCAATAAAGCTGGAATGAACGAAGGCCTTAAGAGTGAAGAAGGACAAAGAGGTAGAATCAAAGAGTACTCTGTGTTTAAAAGAGATTGCCGGCAAGTCTTTACGCGCCATACTGAAGGGTGAATACGGGCAGGGTGAGGTAAACGATCTCATCGGAGTCTGTCATGCTCTCGCAATCCCATACCTGAGCAGCAGGCTCGGAAGAGACGTGGTGCTGAAAAAGACTCTGAACCTGGACGTGACGGATTATGCTTATGATTGCATAGCGGATCTCTTTGCATACACCGAATCCGGCGAGTTCCCACACTTCCACGCTTACTTTGCCGCTTACCCTCCGGAGAAACTCACCGACGAAGAGCTACTGACCCACCTCCGTCGTCTCGTATTCTCAAACGTCAATCACGGAATCTTCCGGCTCTACAATGAAGTTGATCCGTCTCTTGGAAAAGTCCTCCGCAACATCAAGATGGCGCTCCAGCAGTTCCACAGCCTTGCGATCGTAGAAAGGTTCGGCGAACCCTGCCTGGCGCCTGCTGACGGAGAGAGCATGATGAATCTGAGACCTCTGGAGATCGATGACCTGGAATCGGGATTGAAGAATTATCTGCGGGGCACCGAAAACATTCCGTTCATGCTGGGCAGGCTCGCCCTGTTTCTTCAGGAGCGGTCCGATGTTTCCAGGATTGTGCCGCTTTCTTCGGTGGGAATAGTCTTCAGATCGCTTTATATGTCCCGAATTGAGAACGACGAGCCGGCGAGAGTTGTTGAGGAAGAGATGGAAATCGACAGCCTCGCACGAGTTATAAGGGCATCTGTCGAGCAGGTCAAAAACAAAATGGTGAAACAGTACTCTCTTAAAAAGCGGATTCACCCGTCGCTGCTGGAGACGTACTTCCGGGTGATCGAGAGAAGACTTAATCTGACTTTTTCTGGGGACGGTCATGAGAAAGGGCTCCGCGAGCTGCTCAGAGAGGATATGAACAGCATGACTGACAACGAGTACAGAGCCAAGCACAGGAGCCGGTTGGAATACCTTTCGAGGCTTACCGGAGTGGAAGTTGCGAGGCGGCTCAAGCAAAGACAGATTTTCAGCAAATGATCCGCAGTGGAAGGAAAATATAATAGAGTGAAGCATTTCGACGAACATACCCTGGAACTTCTCGTTTTGGGCGATCCCCGTGCCACAAAGCACGAAAAGCAGATTGCAGGACATATCGCCGAGTGCGCAGGCTGCCGAAGCATTTTTGAGGAGATCAGGCAATATTATGTGGACGTCGAAAGAGAGCGGGCGAAATCGATCTCTTCGCCCCCGCTGTCCGCTCAGAGGTCACTTATCAGGAGTCGCAACGAACTGGAGCCTTACTTCAATTCTCCATACGCTGAAGTTGTGTCTTACACCGAGGTCAAAGCGCCGACGCTGTGGCGACGGGTTGGAGATTACGGGAGAAATCACCCGGTAGCGAGCTCATTCTTTGCCGTCGCGTTCCTTGCCATTGTCGGCTCACTTTTGATGTTCGTGAGGACTTACAAGGGACAGCCGGGTTACTACTATTACAATACGAAGCTGAATAGACTGGAAATCTACAGCAGTTCCAATCACTATTTGTGGTCTCTGCCGGCATTCGACATCCAGGAAGATGAGAAGTTTGAGAACGAACATAATGCACACGAGACTGTCATAACGGACCTTAAGGGCGATGGACGAAAAGAAATCATTACAGCCGTGCCCCTGCGCGGGGACAGCAATTCGCGTCGGTTGAGAGTATACGATGCGAACGGGGATCTGAAGAAAACATTTTCCTTTACTGACAAAGAGATCACTTTCAGGGGAGAACGTTATTATACCTCCTTCGTTCCGGTATTCGTGATTTCGGAACGTATGCCTGGCGGCAGCTCAAATTTGTTTGTCTATTCGGACAACGGCCGATCGCCGGCTTTTCTTGAGCGGCTCGATGCGAACCTGAATGTCATAGGCAAGTATTGGCACTACGGCGATTTCGCACCGTATTCCATCGGTCCTCTTCACAACGGAGCCCGGGAAATCATGATAACCGGTATCGATGACATCGATGAAATGTCGGGACGCAAGTTTGAATTTGTCGCGATGCTCGACCCAGCCAGGATAGTAGGAGAGAAAGAAAGCAGGGAGACGCCAGGTTTCGGCTTCGAACCTTCGGATGCTGAGCTGTACTACATCAAGTTGCCGAAATCAAGCCTGGAGGCAGCAGAGGCGGTGGGAGGGACCCCAAGAATGTTGAAGGAAAGCACCGACAGTCTGATTCAGATTCAGGTTGAATCCGGAAGGGACAATACCCTTCCCGGTTACTGGGGATTCGATTTCATTTTTTTGACCGATGATATGGTTGTCCGGGACGTGAAGTACACCGAACCGACCCCGCTGACTTTTGAGGCACTCAAGAAACAGGGGAAGATCGACGGCAGCTTCGACGAGAGCTATCTGGAAGATTTGAAGAAAGGCGTCAGATACTGGGATGGAAGAGAGTGGGTGAAGACGCCGACGAAAATTGAGCACGGCGAGATAGCAGTTAACTAGTTTCTTGTTGAAAGCGTGGCGATCGACAGCGGGGATTCCCAGCCTGTACAGGTTGTCTTCAAGGCAGGGACTCAATAAGTCACCACCCGGCTGCACCTTACTTTTACGAAAGAGGGGATGCGCGCGAGAACAGCCGACCTATTGTACGACATGGAGGTGCCGTATTCGGGGATAGCCGGTGTCAAGTATGGCCGCATGAGACCCATCATGCGCCTTGACGGTGCCATCACGTTCAGTCTCGCTGTTCCGATAATCCTTGTTGTCAACGGCCCGTTCGCCAACCGGGCGGGCGTTCCGGTAATGGCCGTGATTGGGATAACTCCTGTCGTTCTCGCCGCCGTGCTTTTTCTTGGGTTCTTCCTACATTCGAGGCACATCTTCTTCGAGATAATTTGTCCGGGAAGAAGGCATGTTGGGCTGACCGTGAGAGGGTTGCCGACGTTCGGTCTACCGGAAGCCAAAAGGATCGCGGCGATTGTCGGCGAAAGGATCTCACGGGGAAACCGGTGAGACATTCCAACCGGCTTACGGATGGTTTTCCCCTCAATAATATCAACAATGGAAATGCGGGATGGCGCACCGCGTGGTGCGCTGTCCGGTCTTCCTTTGAGCTTGACGCCCCCGGTGGTTATATTTCCTCGTGGTTCGGCCGGACCGGCTGACAAATCGTCGCCTCATCCAGCCGTGCGTTTCATCTCCACTGTCTCTCAGTCCAACCAAACCTGTGAGGACCACCGCCACGAAAGCCGCGCTATTGGGGGCCGCAATTACCGCCGCGCTTGCTGTCTCCTCCGCGAAAGCCGCACAACCTTACCTCTCAAACCTCCACGCTAAAAAAGACTCTCCCATCTATACCACCTACGCCGCTGCATTGCAGCGCTCGGAATTCACGCTCGATATCGGATATCATTTGGTATTCTACGATTCTTCCAAAGGGATAGAGTTCCAGAACCAGAAGGGTGGCAATTGGTCGATCGCGTTCGCAGAACTGAAAGACGGCCGGCCTCCGCAGTACGTCCAAAAACTCCCGGAACTATTCCGCCAGCCGGTGATAACGGCCTCGTATTCCGATGTCGTGAAATATTACTATTTTCCCTTCAAGGATTTCCGCGTCGATGCGACATTCCTGGTTTATAACTCCCACACGGCAGTTCAGGAATTTGTCGTGAAGAACCTCGGCTCTCATCGAAGGATGTTTGAGATCGTTCCGTATCTTGACAACGATAAGGGTGTGTATCATTCAGTAAGAATTTACAAAGGCGCGAAGGGAGTGGCATTCAGCTATACTGATCTGCCGGACGGGTGGATGATCGATCATGATATTCCTCACGTAGACACCGTCGCAAACTTATTTACGACAACATTTCGTCCTGACTCCATCAGCACAACTGTCAACAGTTCACCATGGAGCGATGGAAAGAAAAGCTTGGATTCAGCGGCAGCGATTGCACTCTTCAAGCGCGTCGCTATCCCGCCAATGGGGACATTGAAGTTTCGTGTGGTGCGCACAGTCGCACGTTCGCTTTCTGACGTCGGCAAAATGTCTGCCGCAGCAGACAGTGCTTTCCACCTGAAACTGAGTTCGTTCATCCGCGCTGACGAGAGGCTTTACAGTAAGATTCCCCGGCTTAGCTTCACCAACCCGGATGAGAAGATGATGTACTGGAGCGCATTCTCGCTGATGAGACAATGCATGCTCCCGCCGGAAGGAAAATGTCACTACAACTACTACGTCTTCTCTCGTGAACCCGTGTGGGGCTGGGGACACGGCGGCCAGGTGTTCCACGAGAGCCTGTCGATGCTCGCGTATGTCTTTATGGATCCGAAGAGCGCCATGAACTCGCAGAGGGTATATATGGAGCGGCAGCA